>JASFGH010000274.1:0-5845 GCA_050123865.1 Desulfobacterales bacterium
GCCGCCGGTCACTCTGAGGGCGATGTCAGAGGCTGGCTGAAATATCTGGATGAGCGCATCACATATTGGACCGACAAACAGGTCAAGCTGTTCATTAAGTCGCCAACCGGACCACCGGAGATGCGGCCCTAAGTCAGTGGATTTAAAAGGGCTGCAACGCAGATGATGTAACTATACAGATCTATCCAATATGATGTCGTCCCGCGTCTGCGGGACGGCATCATCCCTTATGCTCGACCAGTTGTAAATACCGGAGCACTTAGAAACACATGACCTTCCTGGAAAAATTAGACAAATTCAACCGGCGCTTGAGCAGCGGGTTTGAACTCATCGGTCTGAGTGGGCTCCTGGTGATGATGACGATCACCTGCCTTGATGTTTTTGGTGGTAAGCTTTTTCGTACTCCGGTTTACGGCGCTTTGGACATTGTCATGCTTAGCCAGCTAGTGGCCATTTCCTTTGCCACCGCGTATGCACTGATTATCGGCCGGCACGTCAGTGTTGAGTTTTTTATGGTTCTACTGCCCGAACGCCTTCAGGCGCTCATTGAAACCGTCATTTCATTTTTCGGTCTGACGTTTTTTGTTCTGATCATCTGGCGTTTGCTCGTGTATGGTCATTCCCTCCAAATCGGCGGAGAGGTCAGCGCGACGATACGCATTCCGCTTTATCCGTTTGCCTATGGAATTGCGGTTGCCAGTATTCCCGTCGCCTTAATTTTTTTGACCCAAATTTTAAAAGCAATCGCCAGGATGGTGGCCAAATGAGCCCTGTGGTCACAGGCCTTGTTGGGATCGGTGTTTTGCTGCTTCTCTTTTTGCTGAGGATGCCGGTCGGATTTGCGATGGGATTTGTCGGTGTGACCGGTTTTGCCTATCTAGCAGATCCCGGCCCGGCCCTCAGTTTGCTGGCCCAGGACATCTTCGAACAATTTTCCTCCTATCCTTTGAGTGTCATTCCGATGTTTATTCTGATGGGAACCTTTGCCTTTGCTTCTGGAATCAGTAAAAGACTTTACGAGACGGCCTACACCTGGGTAGGAGGCGTGCGGGGGGGATTGACGATTGCCACCGTGCTTGCCTGTGCCGGATTTGCAGCCATCTGCGGGTCAACCGCCGCCACGGCTGCGACCATGGGCAAAATCGCCCTTCCGGAAATGAAAAAGTATAAGTACGACAACACTCTGGCAACCGGAACGGTGGCGGCTTCAGGAACCCTGGGTATTTTAATTCCACCGAGCACGATTCTGATTGTTTATGGCATTTTGACCGAGGAATCCATCGGCAAGCTGTTTATCGCCGGGGTTTTGCCAGGGATTATGTTGAGCCTGGCCTTTGTGGCCGTGGTTGCGATCCTTTGCCTGCGCAATCCGCAACTGGGGCCGCCCGGTACGCCCACCAGCTGGAAGCATAAAGCCAAAGCCGTCAATGGCATCATCGAAGCCATCATTTTGTTTCTGTTAACCATCGGCGGGCTTTTTCTGGGATGGTTTAGCCCCACTCAGGCCGGCGCCATCGGTGCCGGCGGTGCTCTGCTGATTGGCTTGGCGCGCCGGCAATTGACCTGGAGAAACTTTTTTGAAGCCGGAAAAGAAGGCCTGCGAACATCCTGCATGGTGCTGATTATTATCACTGGAGCAACGATTTTTGGCCATTTTATGGCCATCTCCACCATCCCCTTTGCCCTGGCGGATTGGATCAGGAACCTGCCGATACCGCCGGTGGCGTTGATGGGCGTTATTATTTTCCTTTATTTTATCGGCGGCTTTTTTATGGATTCCATGGCCCTTGTGGTGGTGACCATCCCGATCTTTTTTCCGGTGGTGATACAGCTAGGGTATGACCCCATCTGGTTTGGCGTCATTATCGTGCTGGTCGCGGAGATGGGGGTCATCACGCCGCCGGTGGGCGTCAATGTGTTTGTCATCAAAGGCATTGCGCAGGATGTCCCTCTGTTTGTCATTTTTAGGGGCATCTTCCCGTTTCTAATCGCATTGGTTTTGATGACCGTAGTGCTGGTGGCTTTTCCGGGGCTTGCGGTTTTTTTACCAAACCTCTTCACATATTAAACTTATCCCCAAACACGCATATCTTTCCTAACCGTCGTATATTAATTTAGCCCGAATTTATTTTCTTTTGCCCTATATATTCCTTCAGCGGCCTCGATGGCATCTTCCGGACAAATTTCTGCACAGCGGCCGTACTCCAGGCAATGGGACCCATCAATTCGATATATCTCACCTTCTGAAATCACTTCCACCGGGCAGGCTTCGATGCACAGACCGCAGGTCGTGCAATCGGTCGTAATTAAATATCCCGGTGGGTTTACTTTCTCACCGCCAAAAGCAAAGCGTTCACGCCCGGGGGGCTCTACCGAAAGGTCGAAGATTTTGCCTTTACCGCGATACAGGTGGAAGCCTTCCAGAATGTCACGTTTTTCGCCGGGATAAAGATCGTTCATCATTGGATTGTGCTCGAAAATTTCATCGATGATGTCTCTATTATCACAAAATTTAATGTCACCGAAGAGTTTGAGCGCTTTGGTGGCTATTGGGTCTATTCCTATTTTCGAATCCTTTCGCGAGTTTCGTCTTGCGCTGCCAGCTCTGTCAATCCGCCCTGGCCGTATTTTTTAAGCTTCACACCGCCGGACAGTTTTGGGAAGTCCTCCATGATGCATAGTTCGTCGGGCAGTTTATGGGGCGCTACCTTAGCTTGCACAAATTCCCGGATCTCTTTTAAGGTCGGAGTTTCTCCGGGAACCGGAATGACGCAGGCGCAGATGGATTCGCCCAGCACTGGATTGGGCGTGGCCACAACTGCCACCTGTTCGACTTTGGGATGATCGATGATCAACGACTCCAGTTCATAGGGATAAATCTTATAGCCGCCACGATTAATCAGGTCTTTGGTGCGCCCGTAAATTTTAAAGTAACCGTTTTCATCTCGGGATGCCAGGTCTCCCATGAAGAGCCAGCCGTCCACAATCTGTTTGGCTGTTTCTTCAGGATTTTTCCAGTAGCCCTGCATGACATGCCATCCACAAAGCGTCAGTTCCCCGATTTCGCCATCCGGCAGTGGCTTCTGCGTGATGGGTTCCACTACTCGCATTTGGGTGCCATCGACGGGTTTGCCGACATATTTTTCGCGAATATCGAGCGAGGAAGGGTAGGGGCACATGGTTGCCAGGCCTGGTCCGACTTCAGACGCCCCCCAGAAAGAGGTCAGATAGACGCCCATCTCCTTTTCCACCCGTGTAATCAAACCCTCCGGTGCGATCATTCCGGCGATCAGCCCGGCGCGCAGCGAGCTCAGATCATATTTGGGTCTGCTTTTGTGATTGAGCTCAAGAATATAGTGGGGCGGCGCCCCCATCTGTAGCGTGATTTTTTCACGCTCGATCAACTGAAAGGCACGCTCTACCTCGAATTTATCCATCAGAATAAGGGTGGCTTGCAGCAAAATGGGCTGAACCAGAACCGAACCGCAACCATAGGAATGGCTCATGGGTAAAATACCGATAAAAATATCATCGGCAGTTGCTCCGGTACCCAATGCATATTCCCGACCGGCTCTCACGGCGGCATAATGTCTGATCATGGCGCCTTTGGGCCGCCCGGTGGTGCCAGAGGTATACAGCAACATGCACAGATCTTTCTGCGGATCGATGTCAACGGCTGGCAATGGCTTGCCTCTGCCGGTGTCAATTAAGCGGTTATAATTGATGACGTCAGCACCCTGACCGCTTCCGGCGACCATAATGTGTTCAAGTTGAGGCAATTGGGGTTTAATTTTTAATATTTCGGCAAGATAATCGTAATCGTCCCACTCGTCAAAAATAAATAGCCCTCTGGCCTCCGAATTTTTGAAGATAAATTCAGCCTCGTGCATACGATAAATTGCATTGACCCAGACCACCACAACCCCGATCTTTTGTAGAGCGTAAAAGGCAGTGACAAACTCCAGGGAGTTTTTCATATAAATGGCCACCCGGTCGCCTTTTTTAAAACCGCTTTCAACTAGACCGGCTGCCAGGGCGTCAGCCGTGGCATTCAGCTCCACAAAAGTTGTGCGCCTGTCGCCATCTATAATCGCAACCTTATCGGGTGACTCAGCCGCAGAGTTCTCCAAAACCTGACCCAGCGTCAGGTGCTCTATGTTCTCCATGCCTGAATTCCTTTTGCTACCGTATTTAAAAGGAGCTACAGGGGCTTACATGTTCCGCCGGTATTGCCCGCCGACTTCATAAAGCGCCTGAGTGATTTGCCCCAGGCTGCACGATCGCACGGCTTCCATCAGTTCAGTGAAAATGTTGTCGCCGGACAGGACGACTTTTTGCAGGCGCTCCAGGGCAACCGGCGCCTCATTTGCTTTCCGTTCTTTAAAGTCCGCCAGGCTTTTGAGCTGCGATTGCTTTTCGGCTTCGGTGGCACGCGCCAGTTCGACCGCCTCGCTGAGCTGCTCCCCATCGGCGTCAGGATCGCGAAAGGTGTTGACCCCGATAATGGGCAGATCACCGGTGTGCTTCAGGGTTTCATAGTAAATCGATTCTTCCTGGATTTTGCTGCGCTGATAGCCGGTTTCCATGGCTCCCAGGACACCGCCGCGTTCAGTGATGCGGTCAAATTCCATCAAGACCGCTTCTTCCACCAGGCGTGTCAGCTCCTCGAAGATGAAGCTGCCCTGGTTCATGTTTTCGTTCTTCGTCAGGCCCCATTCGCGATTGATAATTAGTTGAATGGCCAGCGCACGCCGGACGGACTCTGCGCTGGGGGTGGTGATGGCCTCATCAAAGGCATTGGTGTGCAGACTGTTGCAATTATCGTAGATGGCACATAAAGCCTGCAGGGTCGTGCGAATGTCGTTAAACTGGATATCCTGGCTGTGCAAAGAGCGCCCGGAGGTCTGAATGTGGTATTTCAGCATCTGCGAGCGTTCGGATCCGCCGTATTTGTCGCGCATGGCAACCGCCCAGATTCGTCGGGCCACCCTCCCAATCACGTTATATTCCGGATCCAATCCGTTGGAGAAGAAAAAGGAAAGGTTGGGCGCGAAACTGTCAATGGGCATTCCCCTGGAAAGGTAATACTCCACATAGGTGAATCCATTGGCCAGGGTCAACGCCAGTTGCGTGATCGGGTTGGCACCGGCCTCGGCGATGTGATAGCCTGATATCGATACGGAATAAAAGTTGCGAATGTGATTGTCTATAAAATATTGCTGGATATCCCCCATCATTTTCAATGCAAAATCGATTGAAAAGATGCAGGTATTTTGCCCCTGGTCTTCTTTTAGAATGTCGGCCTGAACCGTGCCGCGCACATTGGACAGCACGTCTGCGCGTATTTTCTGATATTGCGCAGCGGAGGGCGCTTTGCCGTTTTCAACCGTATATTTGTCGACCTGCTGATCGATGGCCGCGTTTAAAAACATGGCCAGGATAATGGGTGCCGGGCCGTTGATGGTCATCGAAACCGATGTGTTGGGTGCGCACAGATCAAATCCATCGTAAAGTATTTTAACATCATCCAGGGTGCAGATGCTCACCCCCGAGGTGCCGACTTTGCCGTATATGTCGGGGCGAATGTCCGGGTCGCAGCCATACAGGGTGACCGAATCAAAAGCCGTTGACAGTCGTTTGGCATCATAGTTGGCCGAAAGCATCTTAAAGCGCTGATTGGTGCGGGCCGGGTCGCCTTCACCGGCAAACATGCGGGTGGGATCTTCATCCACACGCTTCAAGGGGAACACCCCGGCCGTATAGGGAAATCGTCCGGAGACATTTTCTTCCCGCAGCCAGCGATAAATTTCGCCCGGGTCCTTGAACTTTGGCAGTTCAATTTTGG
>JASFGH010000275.1:0-5824 GCA_050123865.1 Desulfobacterales bacterium
ATTTGCTTCTCGAGACCTTTGCGCGTTACCCGCTAAAAAATTTCGTCAGACTTGAAAATCGGTTGTTCTATTCCAAACGCAGCAACAGATGGCTCTACAATCCCACTGGTACCCATTGGAATGCCCTCGGTGCTGCGGTGGCAGCTGAGGCGATTGCAGAACAGATCGATCAAAAGAGCGGCCATTGGGCCTTGGATGCTCCCCATAAAGTTTCAGGTGACCCCATTGATCTTGTCAGACGCCTGCTAGGCCTATCGACACCCGTCGAAGATGAGGTAAATATTGAAAAGACATCTGCCGCCCCCCCTGAAAGCTTGGATGCCGTTATTTACGGCGATGGCTATTTAGAAAACCTGATTCCTTACCTGTCCCAGATAATGGGTCGGATTGAGGTAGTTGAAACAGATGCGATTCCTTCAAGACGTAACGGTGAGAATTGGCTGACGACCGAAATGATTTTGCTCGAAACCGCTGAATCCCACCTGGGAACGTTGCGCATTGATGTTGACAAAATTTATACAATCCTGGCAACCGATGCCCTGCTCCCATTAAGTTATCCGATTGATCTTGAGTCGTTTGTGCCAGAGTCTAGCATTTCGCTTAACAACCGGGCTGAAGGCCTGGAGATAAAATCAGTGGGTGATCCATCCCGCTTTGCAATCATGTCCATTCCCGGTTCGGATGATCAGATTTTTCGCCTGTTGAAGCTAATCGTAGAGGCACCCCATTCGGACACCATGACTCTCAAATTCAAAACGGATTCGCCCCTCATCACGCACAAAGCGCTCCGGCCAGGGTTCACAACATTGTACTTGCCCTTACCCTTTCAGAAAGAGCTGTCCCTGAGTATCAGACCGGGAAGCAAGGCCGGCGTGCTGATGTTGAAGTCGGCAGAGATACTGACATTTGCGGCACTGCGTGAAACCACCGAGCCTCGACAGTTAAAAAACTTCCTTGCCAAATGGCCATCCGATAGAAACATCGCCCTGGCAAAACTGGATTCAGAGACGACCGCAACTGCGACGAATCTTGCTCCTAAATTATCAGAATCGAAGGTGAATTCCCGGAATTCCGATGATACGTCTCAACCGAAAGCGCCCGTTAGTGACCTAAAGGCGGCATTTGAAGAAGTTTTCGCCAATCAAGAAACCCGATTAAAAAAAGGCGCCTCTAGAACATCATTCGCAAAATCGGTCCCCGCCCCATCCAAAAGCAAACTCGAAAAATCAAAAAATAATGTCGATAAAGAAATGCCGCCTGAAGAAAATGACCCCGGGATCGCCATCGCCAAAACATCCATTATCGGATCCAAAAGAAAAATCGATCATTCAAAAGATGAGGATATTAATGAAAAAGATCAGACCCAGATTTCAAGAATAGGTCCGACACCCCGACCGGCTTTACCGGCGATCACATTAAACGACTTAGCAGACGGACGCATTTTCCAACGACAGGGCAACAGTGCCGATATCGTCATTTCCGGCACTTACAGCGGATTGCTGCAAGCCATTGAGGCAAGGGTTGTCCAAAGCGACACTCAGGCGCAAATCGTTCCCTGGACGGTGATCGATCCTGCCCCTGCAAACGGGATTTTTGTGGGCCAGTTGGATAACGTGCCTCAAGGAGGATGGTATAACCTCCAGGTTCGCAGTCAAAGCAATCACAGTATAATGGCAAACGGGAAACACCGCTGGGGGATTGGCATGCTAATCGCCTGTTTGGGACAGTCGAACATGAATGAGTGGTTTCACACCGGCAACGATTTTAAGGCACATTCCCTGTTGCGTAAATTCAACGATAAGGGCTGGTCCCGATTAAATATAACCGGCAATGCCGCCATTGCCTTCGGCAACCGCATCATCAAGCGGCTGGGTATCCCAGTTGGACTTCTGGATTTTGCCGTCAACGGATCAGGATTAAGAAAAGAAGCCGATTGGGGAACGGGCTACTGGACGGATACCGCCCCGGGTTCAATCTACAATCGTTTTATCAGCGGCGTATCCGCTGTTGGCGGCGTGCTGGAATTTGTCATCTGGATTCAGGGGGAAGCAGACGCCGCTAAAGGCACGGTAACCCAAGAGGAGTATGCTCGTTCATTAACGCATTTTATTGAAGGCCAGCTGAGAATCGACACTGCCAATGGATCACACCGTGACCAGTTGCCGTTTTTGGTCGTTATGATGATCAAGCGTCCGGGCGGCAAGGACAAGCCCCACCAGGCTATCCGCAATGCCCAAAAACAGGTCGTCGAAAACCTAACCGATTGCTACCTAGCAGCAACCACTCTTGATCTAAGAAACCATGGCCGGCAGCATCTTACGCCAAAAGCATACATTGCCATGGGCCAAAGGGTGGCCCAAGCGGTTTTATATATCGCGGGAAAAGAACCCTATCATCGCGGCCCACAGGTTGTCGATTCCAGACGAATCGACGACTACACGGTTGAAATTAAAATCCAACATCATGGCGGCAATGATTTTGTGCCGTCTTCCAATATCAGCGGATGGGAAATCATCGCAAATGGCCGGCCGGTGAAGATTCAAAAAGTCTATCGCCATGATGCCAGCACGATTCGGATTGTCACCGAACACCCATTTACCGGACGTGCATCCATTCGTTACCTGTATGGCGCCATGCCGGATGTTAAACATCCGGTGCTGGACAATTCTCCCCTGTCCCTGCCCCTGGAAGAATACCAATCGGAAATCAATTGAATCCTGCACTACTTGACTTACATTTATCTAACCATGGTCAAATGATCGACAGGCTATAATCGATAAATACCACCGAAAATGGTATGAAAAAACATTCGATGATAAAAAATCGTACCAAATCGGCCCAAACGATATGTCTGATCATATGTTTGATAATCATTGGTTTAATGACTCCCGATGCTCAGCTTGCTCTGCTTCAGCCATGCTGTCATCTGCAAGGCCAACCCGCACACCGCAGCCCGAATAACCTGTTTGGGGTTTAAGAACCAAATTGCGCCAATTGATACGGGTCCATTCAACCAGATCATCAATCGTGTTGCCGATCGGTCCTTCAGTCTGTCGCTCATCTATTCCTTTTGATGCTGCTTTGTAAACCGTCGTTCAATCAAATGAAACGGCAGCTCCCCTCCGGCTAAGAGAAATCGGTAGAAATCTTTGCTTTCTGAAAGATGGCCGTATTTTTTCTTCAACTGCTTGAATTGATGACTACCATAGCCGTAACACAATTGATATCCGGGATTGAGTCGAAAACGATCCAGTTGTCTTGATGCTTCGGCTGGATCAAATCCACAAGTGGTTAACAGGTCTAAAGCCGCTGATTCAGAAAGCTCACCAATGGTGAATCCCACATCGATTTGACAGCGGGCTGAACGCCATAATTCTCGTTTGAGGCTGACAAGCGCTTCTAAAGGATCATTCAGGTAGTTGTATTCAATTAACATTGATTCTGCATATGAGGCCCAGCCTTCATAAAATAATGGTGACTCTATCTGCCGGCGAATCGGATTTGCCAGCTTACGGCGAAAAGAATCCAGGAAATGATGCCCGGGGATGGTCTCATGCGCGGTCAGCATTTTGTATTCTCGATTCAATCGTCTTTGTAGATGATGGTCGGTTTCCTGGCTATTGTGCTGTGGAAATTGTGTCGAAATATAAAAATAGCTTTTTTCGCGGGGATCACGGCTAAATGCAGCCGCGAAAGAAGCTGAGCTTCTGACCGATTTAAGATAGGTGGGCGTGTATTCAATCTTAACCGGTGCACCGAGCAATTCTTCACTAAACCCTTTTTGACTGAAAAATTCCCGCAACCGATGAATCTCATCTTTATAAAGAGCAACGATTTTTTTCTCCGCGGCCGGATCAGGCGAAAAGGCATGGTAGAGCTGATCCCAGGTTTTATTCTCATCTATGCGGGATTGCAGTTTGTGCAACCGTTCTAAAATGTTCTGCCATTCTTCAACGGCAATGGAAAAAATGTCGTTCGCTGAATGAGCTGATAAAAAATGATCCCTTAAGGAAGTCTCCAACGTAGAAACGGCAAATTGGCGGTCAGGCTCAGGAGATTTGGATGCTAAAAATTGCTCAAATTTTTCAAGGGACACCCTGGCACTATCGATAAACTTCGTTACCCTATTTTGATGATCGGGAAATCGCTTTAACAGTGCCTGTCTGACTTCTGTCAGGTAGTGTTTGCAGTCTTGCGCCATTCGCAAAGAAGCCTGATAATAGGTCTCGGGCACAGAATTAATATTATCGATACCATTTTTGAGTATATCCGGTATGCCAGACAGTCGCGCCAATGTCCGATCTTCAACTTCATATGAGTCATCGGCCGGCTTATTCAAAGCATGATCCAGGCCGATGAATCCAATTTTCAAATACAACAGTGGATTGTACTGCCAGGAACGTTTGGTATCCAGCTCGATTAAAATGCCGGCTGTATTTGCCTTCAGCAAGTCGAGATCAATTGTCTGCTCGAGGTCACCGGCTTCTACATCGGCCGCCTCAAACTCTTGATGAAAACTTTTCAGTTGATCAATGGATTCTTCAATCGCAATGGCTTCGAATCGATCCATTTTGTCATAGTGCCTGGCAGCATTTTCCGCTCTGGGGAGAAAGTCAAATTCATCGCTGGCACACATCACTGGAAAGCGTTCGGCCAGAAAATCAAAATAGCTGTTTGCTGACGCTTGGTAAAGGTCTATTCTATTCAAGATTAAGGCCTTTTTTTAAGTGATTTATGTCACATAAAATCATACATCTCCTGCCTAAAGTCAAAACCAAATGTCCGATTGCACCTTGCTTTTGCAACGACAAATCGCTAAAAGCCTTTTATGAACCCCCAAAATAGAAGTTACAGAGCCTTGGTTTCATCAGACTGGAATGAGTGTCTGGCGCCTTGCGGCCCGTTTGATTTTATCTCCTTTACCTACCCGCATCTCATAAATGAACTCGAAGTGATCTTTAAGCAGTATACCGGCAATATCATTTCCCTTGGTGAAGCGGTCTGTCAACTACAACAATTGTTATCCAATCCTGTTACTACACAGCAGATGGATAGCTATCTGGATAAAAGATTTGCTACTTATCGTGGCGTTTCGGAATTAATCAATTGGTGTAAAAACCAAGGCATTCTATTTATGATCAACACCACCGGAATGATCGGCTACTTTCAAAGGGTTTTTGCAAAAATTTTGCTGCCGGAAGTGCCGCTATTATCAGCTCACCCGATGGTTCGTTACGAGAGAGTCGATACGGATCCCGAACATGTCTACGATCTTTTTGAGACGACGGATAAAAGTAAAAACACTGAATCGGTGATGCGCTATTTTAATATTCCAGCCAACAAAATCATACTGATAGGTGACAGCGGCGGCGATGGGCCACATTTCGAATGGGGTGCCAAAAACAATGCGTTGCTGGTCGCCAATATGGCCAAACCATCCCTGAAAAGATATTGTGAACAAAAGCAAATACCAATTGATATCCTATTCGGATATTCTTATGCCGAAGGTGATCCCAGAAATATAGACAAGGAAATGCAGATCAACTTTATGGATTTGGTTCCCATAATCGAAGATATCATATGATGTTCGAGGCTATATTCTAATAGATCGTTTTAAGATTTCAAATAAGGAGGAATGAAATGAAAACCCGGTTGATACCATTATGCGGCATTCTATAAAATATCCGGATTAAGAATATATGCTTTACAGAATGCGATTCCGACCGAAAGCATTGAGTAAACTCTAGTCGGTTTTTGACGTGACGTCTCATGGTACGAACGTGGATGTCAGAATAGAGAGTAAGTAATACCTATCTCAGAAATG
>JASFGH010000276.1:0-5811 GCA_050123865.1 Desulfobacterales bacterium
CAATGGTTTAGAAGTGGTTTCAAAACCCCATCTAAGGTTCAATGGCTGCGTTGTCCCGCGCATTGCAATGCTCACGTACTGTCGTGTACGCTCCGCTTCCAATGCGAGGGACGCCTTGCCCTTGTACCTGATCTGGGATTTTGAAACCACTTCTAGTCATAACAGTGCATTAAATGACTTCCGTTTCAGCGAATTGTTTAATTTGTTTTTCAGAGTAACCCAGTTCTTGCAATATCGAAGCTGTGCTTGCGCCAAAATCCACGGCCGCACCGCGCACCGACCCGGGGGTGTCGCTTAACTTGACGGGCACCCCGATGACCGTCTGTTTGTCACCGCTTGCTCCCACCACTTGCAAAATCATCTCGCGTTCTCGAAACAGCGGATCGGCAATCACCTCTGAAAGAGTCTGGATCCGGCCCCAGCATATTTCCAGATCTGCCAGCTCGTCTTCCCATTGTGCCAGAGTTTTCTGCTTGAATGTGGACCGCATAAAATCCAGTATTTCCTTGCGGCGGCTGTCATCATATTGGAGCGCGGCATATTTGGGAACATCAAGATAATCGCACAGTTTTTGCCAGAAGCGATATTCTACGGCCCCGATGGATAAATAGCGCCCGTCGGCGGTTTCATATGTGTTGTAGCACGCATAGCGGTGAGACAGCATTGCATCTGACCGCCGGGGATCCTGGCCGGTGAGCTGTTGAAAATAAATGGCCGCCGGCAAAAATCCCACCATACCGTCGGTCATGGAGATATCGATATATTGGCCCTTGCCGCTTTTTTCCCGGGCAAAAAGTGCCAGCAGAATGCCGATGGCTGCATTCATGGCACCGCCCCCGATATCGGCGATCTGGATGCCCGGAATCGATGGCGGACGATCCGGTTCACCAATCAGATTCAGGGTCCCGGATTTGCTCAGATAATTGACATCATGCCCGACCCGATCAACAAAACCACCGGTTTGTCCATAGCCGCTAATCGAGCAGTAAACCATTTTGGGGTTTGCCTTGCGAACACTTTCATAGTCGACTCCCAGACGTTTGACGACGCCCGGTCTGAAGCCTTCCAGTATCACGTCCGCCTTTTCAATCAACTGGAAAAAGATATTTTTGCCTTCGTCGGTTTTGAGATTGAGCGTCATGTGTTCCTTATTGCGATTTACCGTATTGAAAAAAAGGCCATCGGCAATGAACTGGCGGCTTTCAATCGAGATCACCCGGGCACCATGATCTGCCAGGATCATGGAGCAGTAGGGACCGGGCAAAAGGCGGGAAAGATCAACTACGGTTATGCCATCTAAGGCACCTATCTTTGGTTTTGGCATGGAATATCTCTCTTTATACTTTTGGGTTATTAATATTAAATAAATTCTGCGCATTCGGCGCAGAATTTATTTGCCTTTGAATTCCGGTTCTCTTTTCTCCATAAAGGCTGCCACGGCTTCCATCAGATCCTCGGAGGGCAGCGCGGCTGCATTTTTTTGGGCCACATATTGCAAACCGGCCTCGATGCCATTGTCACGGCTGTAATTAATGACCTCCTTGGTTCCCTGAACGGTCAGTGGAGGGCAGGCGGCAATTTGTTCCGCCAGCTTTTTAGCTTCTTTGTACAGAGCTGGACGGTCATCGCAAATGCGTGTCACCAGCCCCATTTGAAGCGCTTCCCGGGCGGTAAAATCCCGTCCGGTTAAAGCCAGTTCGCGAAACCAACCCTGACCGATGATATACGGCAAACGCTGCAGGGTTCCCACATCTGCAATAATGCCCATGCGCGTTTCGCGAATGCTGAAAATGGCATCGGTCGTCGCTAAACGGATGTCACAGGCGCAGATCATATCCACGCCCCCACCGATGCAATGACGATGGATGGCGGCGATGACCGGTTTGCGGCAGCGCTCGATTTTGGTGAAAGCGCGTTGCAGGGCAGCAATATCGTTTCGCATGCGCTCACGTCCATCCGCCGTTCCCTGGCCAAGCAATGTGGCGGCCTCTTCGAGATCGGTGCCCGCCGAAAAGCTCTTGCCTTTGGCTTTAATAATCACCACCCAGACGTTGGGGTCGCCCTCCAAATCCTCGAAGATATCTTCGATTTCTTCAAAAAAGGACAGCCCCATGGTATTGCGCTTTTCAGGACGATTTAAGATCAACCAGGCGATATGGCCGTCTGCTTCGACCCTAAAATTGGATGTCTCAGTCATTCTAATCCCTTCCCTTTGCGTCTTCGCGACCCACGCCCGCCATCGCGACCCTGCCCGCCTCGCCTTGCTCGCATGGCGGGCGAGGACCGCTCAGGCGAGGCGGTCGGGTTTGCGTGAGACTTCGCTATTAAATCTCTGAAATCAGGCGGCATGCAGTTTTTTTCTGATGTCATCCGCCTGGGCCACGATGCGTTCGAAAAGTGTTTTCACGGGCACAATCTCTCTGGCAAAGCATATGCCCTGCCCGCACGCTAAAATCCCTTCAGAAAGATCGCCTTCATCATACATTTTCTTCGCCCGTTGACCTGAAACCACTTCCATGATCTCTGGAAAATCCGCACCGCAGGCTTCCAGGTTTGTGCAGTTATCTGCAGCGGGATTGCGCCAGACCCGGTGGGTGGCATTCAGGGAGCGCATGATCAGGGTGGTGTCCAGCTCACTGGCGCCGATCAGGGCATTTTTCAAATTATCGTGAATCGGGCATTCTTCAGTGACCAGCAGGCGCGTGCCCATGATGGCGGCTTCAGCCCCCAGTGAAAGGACCGCCATTAGACTGCGACCGTCTGAGACACCGCCCCCGCCGATGACCGGAATCCGGACCGCGTCCACCACCACCGGCACCAGAACCAGGGTGCCGATATCCAGTCTGCCGGTGGCACCGCCGTTTTCATAGCCCACCACGGTAACAATATCCGCCCCCATTTTCTGCACTTTTTGTGCATAGCGTACCCCGACGCACTTGTGAATCCATGTCATGCCGGCCTGTTTGAAGCGCCGGCAGAGCTCTTCCGGTGCAGAGTGACCGGATGTCTCGACGATTTTGACGGCTTTTTCCTCTAAAACCGACATATAGACCTCATTATCCATCTGGCGCATGGCCGGAAACAGGTTGATATTGACGGCAAAGGGTTTGTCGGTCAACTCGTGGATGCGGTCAATCGCATCTGCAAAAGCCTCGCGGGAATCGTACATAGCCGATGCGAGCACACCCATTCCTCCGGCGTTGGAGATGGCGGCCACAAAATCGGCATCGCTGATCCACATCATGGTACCACCGATAATCGGATACTTGATTCCCAGCATGCGGGTGATCTTTGTTTCCATCATACGGGTCTCCTTTAGGTAATTTTTCCACCACGAAAACGCGAAATTAAAAAAGCACGAAATTATATTTTTTCGTGTTTGCGTGGTGAATTCTTCTTTTTGATTCAATAGACAGCAATCTCAATACAGGTCATTAAATAGGAGATTCATATTTTAAAGTCAAATCTCTTTTCATGTCCAAAAACCTGATTGACGCCGGTACGGCGCTAGCGTATGGTGCCTGCAAAATAAAAATAATCGTATAATTTGAACCCTATATGGGCCCAAACACCGCCCGGTTAATATGGCAAATGAGTTCAAATGAATCCCGAAATACGACTCGCACGCTCAATCCGGATACTCTGTGGGGCGTTATATATGCGGTAGCGGCATTTTTGATCTGGGGAATCAGCCCAATCTACTGGAAAGCGCTGCGATCAGTCCCGACCCTGGAGATTATTTTACATCGTATTGTCTGGTCGTTTTTTTTGCTGGTGCCACTGGTTATTATCATGCGTCGCTGGCAGGAATTTATCCTGGTTTTCAAGAACCTGCGCACATTGTTGATCCTATTATTTACTGCTCTGATTGTGGGCGGAAACTGGTTGCTGTACATCTGGGCGGTGAACACTGATCACCTGTTACAGGCCAGCCTGGGGTATTACATTAATCCTCTGGTCAATGTCGTGCTGGGAATGGTTTTTCTGAAGGAAAGACTGCGACCACCACAGATACTGGCGGTGGTCCTGGCCACCGCCGGCGTTTTATACCTTACCCTTTACTACGGTGAGTTTCCCTGGATTGCCTTAGCGCTGGCTGTATCGTTCGGGCTCTACGGCCTGATCCGCAAGATTGCCCCGGTCGGCTCTCTGGTGGGCTTGACCGTGGAAACACTGCTGCTTTCAATTCCGGCCTTGGTTTATCTATATTATCTGGATCGGCTGGGTCTGGGCTCAATTTTTCGCGTCAGTTTGAAATTGGATCTGATGCTAATGGGCTGTTCGGTGGTCACGGCTTTGCCCTTGCTGTTTTTTACGCTGGGTGCCCGGCGGTTGTATCTGTCAACCATGGGGCTGTTGCAGTACCTTGCGCCCAGCTGTATGTTTGTTCTGGCCGTGTTTTTATTCCGCGAACCTTTTCAAAGTGCTCAGGTGGTGACGTTTGTTCTCATCTGGACCGCTCTTGCTATTTACTCGACAGACTCCGTGCGTTATTATCGACATAACGGTTAATATTTGCATCTGGTATAAAAATTCGGTTAGACTCAAATCGGTGAATTTATGGATATCCATGCGCGCGTTGTTGAACTATTAGAAAAAGAAGAAAGCTTTTGTCTGGCGACAATCCTGAATTCAAACCAATCTGATATTTACCCCGGTCAAAAAGCGATTGTGCGCCTTGATAAGCCCATTGAGGGCTCTCTGGGGTCCGCGCAGCTGGATGACAGAGTGGGTCGCCTGGCGCAACAGGCACTGCAGGAAAATAAAAGCACGATCATCGAAATTGAAGCCGGCTGCAGCGTTTTTCTGAACGTCCTTTCCGCCGATGCACAATTGGTTATCTGCGGAGCCGGTCACATTGCCCTGCCATTGGCCCAATTTTCGCAAAAACTCGGCTTTCAGGTGACGGTCATCGATGATCGTTCTGATTTTGCCAACCTGACTCGTTTTCCAGGCTGCAACGTCATTGCCAAGGACTTCACTGTTGCGCTGCGCGGCCTGACTTTTGGACCCGCCACATATGTCGTTGTCATTACCCGGGGCCACGAGCACGATGTGGACTGTTTAATCGAAATTATAGATAAGAAAACCGTTTATATCGGCCTCATCGGAAGCCGCAGGCGGGTGCGAATCGTTCTCGAAGCCCTGGTGGAAAAGGGTCTTTTGCAGGAAAGGCTGAATGAAGTGTTTACGCCCATCGGCCTGCCCATCGGCGCTGAGTCACCCGAAGAAATTGCTCTGTCGATTGCGTCCGAGCTGGTGTGTGTTCGCAGGAAAGGCCCGGCCCAGGCGCGTGCCTTAAGAAATGCAGTCGGAATTGAATGATGACGGATCTGGAGATCTTTAAAAAAATATCGGAATTCAAGCAACAGAATATTGCGGTCTGCCTGGCCACGATCATCGAAACAACGGGCTCCACCCCCAGAGAGGTAGGCGCCAAGATGCTTATCTGCGTGGATGGCACCATTTATGGAACGATCGGCGGGGGCTGTGGGGAAAACCAGGTGCGTAGTGCAGCATTGCGCAGCACTCTGGTCACCCAACAGCCCGAGATCATCGAGATCGACCTCACCGATGATTTAGGCACCAAAGGCGGTGATGTCTGCGGGGGCAGATTGCGGGTGTTTATCGAACCCCTCTAAGCGGCAGATCACCATTGCACGCTTGCCGAAGGCGAACGGCTGAAATTATACAGCGACATTCACCGCCATGGATGCACCTTGCAGCGGGTTTTGAAATCATTTCTAAGGATTGTGAGAGCCGCTAATAAAGCTCCGGTCGGCGATTGGGTAAAAAATAGCGCATGCGATG
>JASFGH010000277.1:0-5803 GCA_050123865.1 Desulfobacterales bacterium
CGGTGGGCTGCGTATGCATCTGAATGGTTGTATCGGCAGGCACATTCGGTCCTCCTGCCGTGCGGTCAATGCGTTCTTCGACCAGTGTGCAGGACACCGATGTCACTAACAACCAGCAGACGGCCAGAAACATTCGCGGATTATTTAAAAATCTTTTAAACATCATGTCGGTTCCTCTCGCAGTCCGGGCACACCAACCGGCAGCCGGCTGGGTCCGATGGTTAGGTGTTTTGATCACTCATTTTTTTAACTATATGGCTTTTTGCCTTCTGCTGACAACTGAAAACTGCTCTGAATACGAGACACGTCGCTGCGCGTGTTTGAGGGCGAAAAACGGCCTTAAAAGACATCTGCTTAAACCCATTGATCCTTCATTTTTTTCGTTGCAATATCAGACTTAAAGGTGCAATGTTGCCTGCATCGGGTGCAGCATCACATTTTTACGATAAGACCCCAGTTTAATAAAAATCGAAAGGCGAGTTTAGCATGAAATCGGGCAGGCCTAAGACCTTTATCCTGACAGCTGTTTTGGTTGGCGTAGCAGCAGTCTTTGTCTGGGTAATTTTGGGTCAATATCAGGACCGGGGTGGCACGCGCAAAAGCAGTCCGGCTTCACGCCCGGTGCCGGTGGAAGTAGCTCAGATTCAACGAGGGCCTATTACGTTGCGGCGGACATTTAGCGGGGAGATGGAAGCTATGGCAGAGTTTGTTGTTGCGCCGAAAGTCAGCGGTCGCGTGGAGCAGGTATTTGTGAATATCGCCGATTCTGTCCAGCGGGGTCAAATTGTAGCCGAGCTGGACAACGCTGAGTATGTCCAGGCTGTCACCCAAGCCGAGGCAGATCTTGAAGTGGCCCGTGCCAAACTGTCCGAAGCCAGAAGTGCGCTTGAAATTGCTGATCGCGAGTTTAAACGCACGGACTCACTCTTAAAACGCGGTGTTGCATCTGATTCTGAATACGACGCCGCCAGGCAAGATCAACTGGCCAGGCAGGCTCAACTTAAGGTTGCAGCAGCTGAGGTAACCAAGGCCGAATCATCGCTGGAAACCGCCAGGATCCGGCTCGGCTATACAAAAGTAACTGCGGGGTGGACCGGCGGCGACGAGCATCGCGTTGTGGCCGAGCGCTATGTGGACGAAGGCCAAACCGTGGCTGCCAATACACCGCTGCTCCTAATTGTTGAACTTCAGCCGATAGTCGGAGTAGTTTTCATTACCGAGACAGATTATGCATACTTAAAGCCCGGGCAACTCGTTTCTTTGACAACAGACGCCTACCCGGGCGAACAGTATAAGGGTCACATCGATCGCATTGCCCCCGTCTTCCGCAAGTCCACCCGACAAGCACGGATTGAAATGACCATTAAAAACCCCCAGCATCAACTCAAACCCGGCATGTTCATCAGGGCCACGGTGATATTAGCCCAGGAGACGGATGCCACCATTGTCCCGGAGCAGGCGCTAACCATTCGCGATGACAAATCCGGTGTTTTTATTGTTAGCGAGGATGGGCGATCGGTAAACTGGCGTGCGGTAAAAGCGGGCATCCGCGAAAAAGGCCGGGTGCAGGTAACAGGAAACGGGCTGTCCGGTCGGGTCGTCATATTAGGGCAGCAAATGTTAGACGACGGTTCCCTGATTAAAATTGCTGCCGAGCAAAAACAGTTCGCTACCAGCCGCGAAAAGGTTGACTCCCAATGAATCTGCCGAGTTTTAGCGTTAAGCGACCGGTTTTTACAACAATGGTGACCCTTATTTTTGTCATCCTGGGCGCCGTATCTCTCAGCCGGTTGCAGATCGACATGCTGCCCAACATCGAACTGCCGACGCTGACCATTCGCACGAACTATGAAGGGGCCAGTCCAGAGGTCATGGAGCGACTGGTGACGCAAATCATTGAAGAAATCGTCGCGACGGTGCCCGGGGTAGAGGAAATCACATCAACATCCTCTGAAGGCCGAAGCAGGGTTCGGGTCAGCTTTGTGTGGGGGACGGAAATTGACACGGCGGCGATTGACGTTCAGGGTAAACTCGAAGACGAAATTAATGAATTGCCGGATGACATCGTGCGGCCCCGTATCCGCAAATTTGACATCGCCAGTTTTCCGGTTGTGTTGTTGGGAATTTCCAGCACGCTCGATCCCGTCGAACTCACCGAACTGATTGAAGTGCAGATCCGTTACCGCTTTGCCCGCATTCCTGGCGTTGCGCAGGTCGACGCCTGGGGAGGCTTCAACCGCGAGGTTCGGATCGAACTGGATCCGGACCGGATCAAGGCTGTCGGTTTGCCTCTGGATCGCGTGCTCGAGGCCATTGAAGACGCCAACCTCGATCTTCCAGCCGGAAAGATCGAAGAGGGACGCTACGAGGTGATGCTGCGCGCCCCGGCCGAGTTTACAAGCCTCGATCAGATTCGTGACACGGTCATTATGCAGCGCGACGGTGCCGCCATAACGCTGGATCAGATTGCCGATGTCAAAGACACCTATGAAAAGCTAACCCGCATCGTGCGCGTCAACGGCGGGCGCGGGCTGCGCGTGGCGATCCGCAAACAGGGCAATGCCAATACGGTCGAAGTGTCCAGGCGCATCCTGGCTGAGATTAAAGCCGTTAACAAGGATTTTCCTCAGATAAAGATTGTTCCGGTCATCAACCAGGGCAATTTCATCGAGCGCTCAATCGCTAACGTCGCTCGCTCGGTTCTGTACGGAGGCGTTCTGGCCATTTTAGTTTTATTGTTTTTTTTGCGCGACGTCCGAAGCACTCTGGTGATTTCCCTGTCGATTCCAATCTCAATCGTGACCACCTTTGCGTTAATATTTTTCGGGGGATTCACGCTAAACCTGATGACACTGGGCGGGCTTGCTTTGGGGGTCGGGATGATGGTCGACAGTTCCATCGTCGTGCTTGAAAACATCTTTCGACGCCGCAACGAGGATGGCGAAGCTCCCAAAGAAGCATCAGTGGAAGGGGCCCGGGAAGTCGGGCCCGCAATTGTTGCCAGCACCATAACCACGCTGGTCATTTTTTTGCCGTTGATTTTTGTGCGCGGCGTTTCGGGCATTCTTTTCAAGGAGCTTGCGTATGTCATCATTTTCGCACTGATCTGCTCGCTTACGCTGGCGCTGAGTCTGGTGCCCATGCTGGCGTCCCGGCTCCTGGCCTCAAGCGGACAGCAACTTGAGGCACCCACTTCTCGGACAAACCGCTGGTCGGCGGCGGCGAATTCCATCTTTACGGGTCTTACACACGCTTACCTGGATTTGTTGCGTTGGGTCTTGAGGCATCGTCTGGTCACCGTTTTTGCGGCTGCGGCCGTGCTCTGCGCAAGCCTGCTGCTCTTGCCGCTGATCGGCAGTGAATTTCTGCCCCCCAGTGATGAGGGCGAGGTTCGTGTAGCCGGTAAGATGGAAATCGGCACCCGGCTTGAGTTGGTCGATCGGCAGACGCGCTTGATGGAGCAGATTGTTAGCCCAGCTGTGCCGGAGACCGTCGCGTCGGTTGTTAGTGTAGGTGCTTCCGGCTGGCGGGCTGACGCGGGCTCGGAGGGCGAAATCCGTATATCTCTATCGCCGGCCGCCCAACGCGAACGTTCTAATACGGAGATCGCTAAAGATTTGCGCCGTCGTTTGGACGGCAATGTCCCGGGAATGGAAATCCGTGTGCGAGCACCGCAGGGCCAGTTTTTACTCGAACGAATCCTGGGTGGTGACGAGGGATTGACCATAGAGGTTCGCGGCTACGATCTTGCCACGCTTGACGCTCTGGCTGGGAGTGTTGTTAAACTGATTGGAGATGTGCCGGGTATCACCGACGTTCAGAAAAGTCTTGAAGCCGGCATCCCCCAGCAGGAAATCCGCGTCAACCGCGACAAGGTCGCTGATCTTGGCCTGAGTGTGCGCGACGTCACCCAGCTGCTGCAAACCGCGGTGGCCGGTTCTAAAGCCGGTGAGTACCGTACGGGGGGCAATTCCTATCGCATCCTGGTACAGCTAAAGGATGCGGAGAAACGTTCCATAAACGAAATTCTCAACCTTGCGCTGACAACCGCATCCGGCGAAAAGGTGGCGCTGCGTAATGTCGTCGCATATGAGCCGAGCCGCGGTCCGATCCTAATCGATCGCAAAGACCAACAGCGAATTGTGACGATCCGCGCCAACGTTGCGGGGCGTGATCTGGGCTCAGTGGCCACAGACGTGCAGGCCCTGCTCGATCAAATTCCGCGCCCCGTCGGCTATGATCTGACGGTTGCCGGTAATTACGAAGAACAGCAAAAGGCCTTCAGGGAACTGGTCATCTCACTGCTGCTGGCGTTGGTGCTCGTCTACATGGTCCTGGCGTGTCAATATGAATCGCTGCGGGATCCGCTGGTGGTCATGTTTTCGGTCCCACTGGCGGCAGTCGGCGTGCTGGTGACTTTGTTTATAACGACGACAACTCTGAATGTTCAATCTTACATCGGATGCATTATGCTCGGGGGCATCGTCGTCAACAACGCAATTCTGCTTGTAGATCAGGCCGGTCGCCTGGTTCGCAATGGGATGCGCACACACGATGCCCTGACCGAGGCCGGCCGTCGCAGGTTACGCCCGATTCTGATGACGACATTGACCACCATTCTCGGCCTGATGCCGCTGGCGCTGGGAATTGGCGAAGGTTCCGACGCTCAGGCGCCGCTTGCGAGGGCGGTTGTTGGAGGTCTCACTGGATCGACACTGATTACGCTGGTACTTATCCCGGTTGTGTATTCAGTGTTTCACACTGGTCTGAAAGTGCATCGTCGGTGATTCGTTATGGGATTCAATAAAAAAGAATTTACCCATGCATGGATGACGCCATTACGAAAATAAATTAGAGGGAATGATTCGAAGGAATAAAAGGAGATGGATATCATGAAAAGCATTCACTTCAAACTCAATGGCAGATCCGTCGACTTGAAGGTCGCTGAAGAACGAATGCTTCTGTGGACATTGCGAACAGATCTTGCGTTGACTGGGGCTAAATATGGTTGCGGCGACGGTTTGTGCGGTGCTTGCACTGTTCTGGTTAATGGGGAAGCGGTCTTGTCCTGTCAGACCGCTGTCAAGGATGTTGCCGGCGCAGAGGTTGTTACAATTGAAGGCCTGGCTCAAAATGGCAACCTGCATCCGATCCAGCAGGCATTTATTGATCATGATGCCCTACAGTGCGGCTTTTGCACACCAGGGATGATTTTGAAGGCGTATAGTTTATTAGCCGAAAACCCACAACCGAATCAAGATGAGATCATCGCAGCAATGGATGACAACCTGTGCCGCTGCGGATCACATGTCAGAATTGTCCAGGCCATTCAAACCGCCGCAAAAAGTATGCAGAAAGAAGGGCAGGGATGAAAAACGAAAAATATGCCAAACCCTCAAATGTTTCACCGACTTCCTCCGCACCTGTGACTCGCCGAGAATTTCTTAAGCGCATGGGCATGCTGGGGGGTGGTATCGTTGTTTACGTGTCTGTAGGAGACCCTTCGTCCTGGGCGCAGCCGCCAGCGGATTTCAATGTGTTTTTTCGAATCGGCGCCGACGGCCGGATTACGTGTTTTACCGGCAAGATCGAAATGGGACAGGGGATTATCACTTCGCTGGCTCAGATGCTGGCGGACGAACTTGTCGTGCCGCTTACGTCAGTTGATATGGTAATGGGTGATACGCTGCTCTGTCCTTATGACAGAGGGACATTCGGCTCTTTGAGCACCGCATATTTTGGCGTGACCCTGAGACAGGCGGCGGCAGAAGCCCACGCGGTTCTGGTTCAAATGGCTGCCGAG
>JASFGH010000278.1:0-5792 GCA_050123865.1 Desulfobacterales bacterium
TTTAGAGGCTGCCCGCACAGCAGACATTTATATCCCCAGTCTGTGTTACCATCCGGATTTGCCGTCCGCCAAAGACCGCCCGCCTGTTAAAGCCGTCTTTCAAGGGAGCTGCAAAATCGACAATCTCAGGCCCGATGAGCCCGAAAAAGGCTGCGGCATCTGTGTGGTTGAAATCGAAGGCCAGAGCGATCTGGTGGGCGCCTGTGGAACGGACGCGGTTGCGGGCATGGTAGTGACTACCCAAAATGAGCGCGTCAAATCAACACGCCGGGAGAACCTGCTGCCGATCATGGCCCGCCATCGCCATGCCTGCCTGACATGTGCCCAGCAGGATGGATGCTCCCTGTCCCCCTGTTCCACCAATGTGCCGGAGGCTGAGCGCTGCTGCGAACAATTCGGGCATTGCGAGCTGCAACAGGTGGCCAACTATGTCGGCATCCCGAATGCAACGCCCCGATGGGTGCCCACCGATTTCCCCATATTCAAAGATGATCCCCTGTTTGAACGCGATTACAATCTGTGCATCGGCTGCACCCGTTGCGTGCGGGCCTGTCGCGATCTGCGCGGCATCGAGGCCCTTGGCTTTGTCTTTGATGAAAACGGTCAGGCTCAGGTGGGCACGGTCGCCGAAACTCTCGAGGATTCGGGTTGTAAATTCTGTACGGCCTGTGTCGAGGTTTGTCCCACCGGCGCCCTGGTGGATAAATCCGTTGCGGCGGCGACCCGGGAGGCCGACCTGGTGCCATGCACAGCCGCCTGTCCGGCTCATATCGATGTGCCCGGCTATCTGAGAATGTGCGCTGCGGGTAAATGCGATGAAGCCCACGCCATTATCCGGGAAAGAGTGCCCTTTCCTGGCGTACTGGGACGGGTCTGTCCGCACCCCTGCGAAGATGACTGCCGCCGTGGCGAGATCAATGACCCCATTGCCATTTGCGCGCTCAAACGCTATGCGGCCGACGGTGATCGGGGTCTGTGGAAAAAAGAACATAAGATCGAGGCTGACAGCGGTAAAAAAGTGGTGGTGGTGGGCGCCGGTCCGGCCGGGTTGACCGCCGCATTTTATCTTCGCAGAAAAGGGCATGCCGTTACGGTTTTCGATGCCAAGCCGGCGGCCGGCGGCATGCTGCGTTACGGGATACCGCCATATCGTCTTCCCAGAGACATATTAGACAGGGAAATCGCCGACATCCTGGCCCAGGGGATCAACTTAAAAAGCGGCCGGACGCTGGGCAAAGATTTTAGTCTCGATCAGCTAATCCACAACGGGTACGATGCCGTCTTTTTAGCTGTTGGCGCCTCTGACAGCCTGCGCATTGAGCTGGATGGATGTGATCTTGCGGATGTGATCTGGGGGACTGAATTTTTGTGCCGAGTCGCGCAGGGCGAAGACGTCAAACTCAGAGACAAAGTGGTGGTAGTCGGCGGCGGCAATGTTGCCGTGGATGCGGCCATGACGGCGCTGCGTTGCGGTGCGGTTGATGTCAAAATGGTCTGCCTGGAGGGCATGGATGAGATGCCTGCCAGTTCCTGGCAGCTGAAAGAAGCCAGAGCCGAGGGGATTGAAATTTTGCCGTCCTGGGGACTGGATCGTATCATCAGCGCGGATGGCAAAGTTGCTGCCATGGATCTGGTGGAATGCACCTGCGTATCGGACGAGCAGGGCCAATTCTGCCCGCAGTTCAGCGAAACCAGAGAATGTATTCCGGTGGACCAGGTGATCATTGCTGTGGGCCAGGCCACCGATCTCTCGTTTCTGAAAGACGGCGGCCCGATAAAAGTCGAGCGCGGCCTGATCGAGGTCAACCCGGATTCTTTGGCAACAGATGCCAAAGGTATCTATGCCGGCGGTGATGTGACAACAGCGCCGGGCACCATTATTGATGCCATTGCGGCCGGTCGACAGGCAGCCGCGTCTATCGATCAGGTCCTGGGCGGATCCGGTGATATCGATGAAATTTTGTTTGTCCGCGACGATCCGAACCCCTTTTTGGGAGGGGATGACGGGTTTGCCTTCCGGTCCCGGGAAACTGTGCCGGAGTTGGATTATAGCACCCGCATCCGGGGATTTGATGAAATCGCCCAGGGCTACGGCGATGAGCAGGCAATTCAGGAAGCCCGGCGATGCCTGCAATGCGATCTGCGGCTGCATCTGGGTTGCAACCCCATCCCACCAGAGCCGTGGCTGCCATTTGATGCAGAGCATATCAACCAGGTCCCTGAGTGCGAAGGGGTTTTTAGGCTGCTGGATGCCGATCACCATGTGCTGAGCATCAAAGGCACCGCCAATTTGCGGCATGATCTTTTATCAGCCCTGGAAGGCCATGCAAACACTTCTTTGTTCGCATACGAAGAACATAAGATGTATTCGCAACGAGAAAGTGAACTGCTCCAGCAATATCTCCAGCAGCACGGTCGGATGCCCGGCGGAGAAGAGGACGATTTATTTTAAATCAGGTTGATTTATATGAGACATTTTGGATACAAATATCCAAGCAGTTGTTTTGACACCATTTTCTTTGCCAAAATCAGCCTGCGCATTGCTTTTATAGCCCTTTGATCAGTTCTTTGAATTTGACAATCTCAAGATTTTCTCCCGAGTCGCAAATGCTCAGGAATCCTTTTGTTCGCGTTGTTCTTGAAGCCGTCCGATCAGATATTTATGAATGATGCTTGAAACCAGGGTTTGATACGGCATCCCTTCTTCCATTGCCTTTATTTTGAGTCGTCTCAGATCGTTCGGCGATATACGAATATTCATCCTCTCGCTTTTTTTATGAGTTGCTTCGGCTGCTTTTTTTGCCTTTTTAATCTCTTCTTCCAGATTATTTACCGAAACCCACGCTTCGGTTTCAATGGATTTTATCAATTCCTGTTCTTCCTTATCATGAAATTTCATTTCTCATCCTTTCTGAGATACTTTTTGGTGTATTTCCGACTTGGAAAAATTGTTTTAAGAAAAATAACATCATCATCTTCCACGTATGGAACCATGTAAGCGTATCCTTCAATTTCTACTACATAAACGCACTGTCCTTTATATTTTGTCTGGTTTGGGTGCCTGATAACATCGAGCAGTTTTCCGTTTTCAACGCTAAAAACAACCTGTTCAAAGGATACATCTCGCTCTCTTTTTAACCATTTTTTTTTTCTTCATTCCAGTCGAATGGTTTCATTGGTTAAAAATAAATGAACGTGTGCCTTTTGTCAATACATTTTAATCGGGTTCCAGGCGATTTTTCCGGATTCTATCTGCCTTCTTTGCAGCTTTTTGGCAAATTATTAAGTAGCTGCATTAAGCGGATTCGAAAATCAAAATTCCATCCTTCCATTTTACAGCCTCAGCCGTTGCGAATCAGTACATTTTGGTTACAGCCCATATCCGCCTCTTTTAAAGAATCAATGGCCTGAAAGCTGTGAACCGGCTTGAAGCGGTTTGATCAACGTGAGATCATTCCACAAGTCTAAAAATTTGATGGATTCACTGGATTGTGTAAGAAGGCGACCACCTCAGCGGTTCAGGCAATCATTTTTCACTGATGATCGAGGTCTTTTCGTTCTTGAACTATTCTCAGGTCAATGATAATGATGAATTTGCCATTCAAAGGATCCGCCATTAAGCAGAGTCTTTGTTATCTTTGTTCAAGAGTCGTCCATAATAGCAATGACTTGTTCGGTATATTTTATTGCCGGGCAGGCAAATCCCGACTCAGCGCTTTTGTGATACATTTATAAGGACTATTATGTCCCTCCTGCTTCTGAAGGGTTTCAGAAAAGATCACCGATCATCTCAACTCGGATCAATCAAAAAATTAGGCATTCTGCTTATTTTAGCCACTGGATTCATTGTACTGGTGACCCTCTTGGCCGGGTTCGCTCTGGAACGGACAAAAGCGAAAATTCAGGCCGATGTTGGCGACGCCCTGCAAATCGTATTGCAAACTTCCCACGAGTCCCTGAACCTGTGGGTGGAATCCAATAAATTTCAAGTCAGACAAGTCGCAAATGATCTGACATTGATGACATTGGTCGCGCGCCAGTTGAATGTCCCCCGTAATACAGACGCATTGTTAAAAAGCTCAGCTTTGCAGGAGTTACGTAAATTTTTCAGAAGCCGAAGCGATCCGTTCGGGCAGGCCGGAATGTTTTTTATTATCTCGCCGGATTTAGTCAATATTGCATCCATGCGTGATGGTAACATCGGGGCCAAGAATGTGATCGCCAACCAGGCGCTGGATCTTCTCAACCGGGCATTTCAGGGGGCGGCTGTATTAGTGCCCCCGATCTGGTCTGATGAGGCTTTGAGCACATCTTCCGATGGTAAGCCCAAAAATACGCCGACCATGTTTCTGGCAGCACCCATTAAAAATATCCAGGAAAAAATCATTGCCGTCGTCGCTCAACAAATCGATCCTTCCGGGGAATTTACCCGCCTGATTCAGCTGGGGCGCATCGGCAAAAGCGGAGAAACCTATGCTTTCGGCCGCTATGGCAAGTTGCTTTCTGCAAGTCGTTTTGAAGATGATTTGCGCAAAGCCGGACTGCTCGGCAAGGACGAAACCAGCATCCTGTCGGTCAGCGTGCGTGATCCCGGCGGTGATTCGACCAAGGGCTTTACTGCAGCGGTGCCCAGATATCAACAGCCGCTGACCCTGATGGCCCAGCAGGCCACCCAGGGAAATGCCGGCCTGAATGTGGCCGGATACCGCGATTACCGGGGTGTGCCGGTTTACGGCGCCTGGTTATGGGATGACAAGCTGGGTGTCGGGTTGACCACTGAAATCGATGAAGCCGATGCCCTCGACCCCTATTATGCTACACGCACGGTGATTCTAAGCGTGCTGGGAATTACGGTTTTGCTGGCACTGGGCTCGTTGACGTTTGCGGTGCTCATTGAGGAACGCGCCGGCCGCGCCTTACAAAAATCACATGACGAGCTTGAATTTCGCGTTGAGGAAAGGACCGCCGAACTGAAAGAGAACCAGGCGCGGCTAATGGAGAGCGAAGAACGTTTTCGGGGTTATTTTGAGCACAGCCAAGTCGGCATGTCCGTCACCGCACCGGATAAGGGATGGATAGAGGTTAACGGCCAGTTGCAACAGATGCTGGGATATAACCTGGACGAGTTGCGCCAAATGACCTGGGCTGAGCTGACCCACCCGGACGATTTAGAAGCGGATCTGAAAAACTTCGAGCAGATGATAGCCGGCGAGATTGACGACTACGCCATGGACAAACGTTTCATCCGCAAGGACGGCGAGGTCGTGTATGCGAACATGGCAGTCATCTGCGTGCGCAACGACGATGGATCCGTCCAAAATGTCCTGGCATCGATGATGGACATCACTGAGCGCAAACGAGCCGAGGAAGCTGTCCATGAAAGCAGGGAGCGGCTGAATACCATCCTGAAAACCACCGCTCAGGGGTTCTGGTTGAATGACCAGGACGACAACATGATGGACGTAAATGATGCCATGTGCAAAATTCTGGGTCTGACGAAAGAAGCGGTCATCGGCCGGAATTTTTTTGAATTTCTGGATGAGAAAAACAGGGAGATCGTGAATGAACAGAATCGCATCCGCAAAAAAGGAATCGAAAGCATGTATGAGATTTCGTTAATGCGACCCGATGGGCAGCAGATTCCCTGTTTGATGAATGCTTCACCCCTTTTAGACAAAGATGGGAATGTAGTCGGTTCATTTGGCATGACCACCAATATCGCTGAGCGCAAGCAGATGGAAGAGGAATTAAGACGCAATTTGGATGAATTGGAGCGATTCAGTAAAGTGGCA
>JASFGH010000279.1:0-5783 GCA_050123865.1 Desulfobacterales bacterium
CTGCGATCTCAGATAGTCAACGCGTCTAAGCTTTCCAGCCTTATAGCCTTCCAGCCTCCCAACAAAATACGAGCAGCTTTGTACAGCACCCAGAGCCTCTGAACCTTGCCCGCCGCACCGTAGCTTCTTGACCGCCATAGCTTTAGCGAAGGCGGGTGAACGCTGAACCTTTGAACCATGATTTTTATTGCCGGTGTTTCGCCCAAAAAAAAGGTTTTGGACCAGAATCCGCGCAGGTGTTCGGTGTGCGGATTGCATCAGGCCTATATGCAGCGCGTGGACCATTATCTCAGCCTGTTTTTTATCCCCATATTCAGAGTTAAAAAGGGCGTACCCTTTATTGTGTGCGACAGCTGTGCACAGACCGGCCATGGATTTGGTCCGGAATATACTCGACCGCAAAGCGACTCGCCCCCGACGTGCAGAAGTTGTGGCAAGGCGCTCAATGAAGATTTTAATTACTGCCCGCAATGCGGCAAACGAGTTTGACAGGAAATGGAAGCGAGTAAAAAAGCACGAAATTTTACTTTCTTTTCGTGCTTTAATCCTTTCGTGTTTTCGTGATTAACTTTTGATTTAAAGATGACCCAACGTATTTCATATGATAATAACAGCCTCCCTGAACGCCATGTTGTTCTGGTTGCACCGGAAATTCACTGGAATACCGGCAACATCGGCCGCACCTGTGTGGCTACCGGAACCTATCTGCACCTGATCAAACCATTTGGATTTTCACTGGACAGCAAGCACCTCAAACGAGCGGGATTGGACTACTGGAAACATGTCAAGCTTGAGGTTTGGGATGATTTTGAATCCCTGCATTCAACCCTCGCCCCGCAGCCGCAGGAGGTGGCCATTTTTTCAAAAACCGGAGCAAAGCCCTTCTGGACTCTGCCCGCTGAACAGCGCTTATTTCTAATATTTGGCTCCGAAACGCGGGGACTGCCCGAACACATCCGGCGCATGTACCCGGATGCCACCTATCACATACCCATCACCAGAGACATTAGATCATTAAATCTTTCCACCACCGTTGGCATTGCCCTCTATGAAAGTCTGCGTCCAGCGCAGTCTTTTCATGGCTGGTAACCGCATTCAACCATTAATTTAAAGTGTTGGATATTTTAGAAATTCAAGTATAATAGGGTAAGTGGCAGCCCCATCGATGGTCAAGTTGTTTTATAGTCGTTGTCAAAAAAACGTTCCGATTGCAGGACGTTTTTTTGCTACAACACTTATGCCGCCATCCTTTTTTCGGAACATTATAATGACAAGCGGTAAAAGTCAAATTTTATTACTTTATTATTATTGACATTTTTAGTAATGTGACTAATTTATAATAAAACTAAATGAAAATCCGCTCTGTTTATAAAGGAGGATGATTTTTAATGCGCTTCGATAAATTTACGATTAAATCTCAAGAGCTTATTCAAAATGCCCAATCGCTGGCATCGCAGCTTAATAACCAGCAGATTGAACCCGAACATTTGTTGGCCGCGATGCTCAGCGAAAATGATGGGATCGCTGTGGCCATGCTGCGCAAACTGGGGGCCTCTCCGGGTGATATCGCTCAAGAAGTAAAGGCTGCTGTTGACCGGCTTCCCAAGATTAGCGGCAGTGCAACCGCAGAGGTCTATATTTCACCGAGGAGCAAAGCGGTACTGGAGCAGGCATTTAGCGAAGCCACCAAGATGAAAGACGAATATGTCAGCATCGAACATATTCTATTGGCCATATCCGAAGAGACCGCCGGTGAAGCTGCTAAAATTCTATCGCGCACTGGCGTCACACGGGACGCCATATTGCACGGTTTACAGGAGATACGAGGCAAACAGCGCATCACCGATCCTAATCCGGAAGACAAATATCAGGCTCTGGAAAAATTCAGCCGCGACCTGACGGATCTGGCCCGCCTGGGCAAATTGGATCCCGTCATCGGCCGAGATGAAGAAATCCGGCGCATCGTTCAGGTGCTTTCCAGGCGCACGAAAAATAACCCGGTTTTGATTGGAGAGCCCGGTGTCGGCAAAACCGCCATCATAGAAGGCCTGGCCCGTCGAATTGTGGAAGGGGATGTTTCTGAAACCCTCAAGAATCGTCGCCTGGTTGCCCTGGATATGGGCGCGCTGATCGCTGGTGCTAAATATCGAGGTGAATTCGAAGATCGCCTCAAAGCCGTCCTTAAAGAGGTCGAAGGTGCCGAAGGCGAAATCATTCTATTTATCGATGAACTTCACACCGTTGTGGGAGCCGGTGCCGCTGAAGGTGCCGTGGATGCATCCAACATGCTCAAACCGGCGCTGGCCCGGGGTACGTTGCGGTGCGTGGGGGCTACCACGCTAAATGAATATCGCAAATACATTGAAAAAGATGCCGCTCTGGAACGCCGCTTCCAGCCGGTCCTGGTTAAAGAGCCCTCTGTGGAAGATACCATTTCCATTTTGAGGGGTTTAAAAGAAAAATACGAAGTCCATCATGGGGTTCGCATTCAGGATTCGGCTATTGTGGCGGCCGCAACCCTGTCACATCGCTATATTGCCGATCGGTTTTTACCGGATAAAGCCATTGATTTAATTGACGAATGTGCTTCCAAGCTACGAATCGAAATCGACAGTATGCCGGCCGAAATCGACGAGGTTCAGCGCAAAATTACCCAGGCTGAAATCGAACGCCAGGCCCTCAAAAAGGAAAAGGATCCGGCTTCTAAAGACCGCCTGAAGAAACTGGAATCCGAGCTGGCCGATATGAACGATGAGCTCACCCAAATGAAGGGTCACTGGCAAAATGAAAAGGATCTGATCCAGAGGATCCGTAAAACAAAGGAAGAGCAAGAACAGTTAAGCACTGAGGCTCAGCTGGCCGAAAGAGAAGGCGATCTGGCCAGGGTGGCCGAACTGAGATACGGCAAAGCCCTGGAGCTTGACAAACGACTGCAGGAAGCCAATCAAAAGCTTTCCGAGCTCCAGCAATCCAGCAAAATGCTCAAAGAAGAAGTCGATGACGAAGATGTTGCTGAAGTGGTATCTCGTTGGACCGGTATTCCGGTCAGCAAAATGCTCGAAGGTGAACGCGACAAACTGGTCCATATGGAAAAGCGGCTGCACCGGAGAGTGATCGGTCAGGAAGAAGCTGTGGTCGCCGTATCCAATGCGGTACGGCGGGCGCGCTCCGGGCTGCAGGATCCCAACCGCCCAATCGGTTCCTTTATATTCATGGGACCCACCGGTGTCGGTAAAACCGAGCTCGCCAAGGCACTGGCCGAATTTATTTTTGACAGTGAACAGGCTATAGTTCGCATCGATATGTCCGAGTACATGGAAAAGCATTCCGTTGCCCGGCTGATCGGCGCGCCTCCAGGGTATGTCGGCTATGAAGAGGGCGGATATCTAACCGAAGCGGTCCGACGTCGGCCGTATTCGGTGGTCCTGTTTGATGAAATTGAAAAAGCGCACCCGGAAGTCTTTAATATCATGTTACAAATCTTAGATGACGGCCGCATGACTGACGGTCACGGACGCACGGTTGATTTTAAAAATACGATTGTCATCATGACCTCTAATGTGGGCAGCCAATTTATCCAGGAGCTGGCAACAGCCAACCGAGAAGAAATGGAGAAACGCGTGACAGAGGCCCTGCGGGCCAGTTTTCGACCCGAATTTTTAAACCGCATCGATGAGATTATTATCTTCCAGAGCCTGACAGCGGATGAAATCCTCAAGATTGTGGACATCCAGATGAACCGACTGGGCCGCCGTCTTGCTGACAAGAATATCGAGCTTGTATTATCCGATGATTCAAAAGAGCTGATCGCCAAACAGGGTTATGATCCGGTTTTTGGCGCTCGGCCGCTGAAACGGGTGATCCAGCAATATATTGAAAACCCGTTGTCATTGGAGATCCTGGAAGGCAATGTATCGGAAGGTGCCCGGGTTCGGGCCAATGTCGAAGACGATAAAATCGTGTTTACAACGGCATAATTGCAGTTTTAATCAGAAAAAGCCCGGCTCTTCGGAAGCCGGGTTTTTATTTAGGGCACTAAATTTTGAAAATCCTATTGTAATCTAAATGTACCCATCGTAATATCCAGACATTTATTGCAGAATATCAATTTCTTATGAGCCGATCTGTCCCCGAAAAATTACGGCGCTTTTACGGCCAGTTCTCCGGCAGCCACCAGGTGCTGATCGTTATAAATGCCGATCCAGATGCCATCGCCAGCGCAATGGCCGTTAGACGTCTGCTCTGGCGCAGGGTCCCCAATGTGACTATTTCCAATATCAACACCATCAATCGACCGGACAATCTGGCCATGATACGGCTGCTGGGCGTAAACCTGATTCCCTTCGCTGATATTCAGGCGGACCAGTTCAGCCGGGTGGTCATTGTCGACTCCCAGCCGGATCATAACGAAATTATGTCGAACCTTGATGCGAATGTCATCATTGACCACCATCCCGATTCGGGTTGCAAAGCCGCGCATGTGGATATTCGGCCGCACTATGGCGCCACATCCACCATTTTGACAGAATATCTGCGCTCGGCCAAAATACAACCATCAAGCAAGCTGGCGACCGGTCTGTATCATGGCATTAAAACCGATACCAATGACTTCAAGGGACGAACACAAATTGAAGATGTGCGCGCTTTTCAATATCTGTTTCGCTACGCCAATATCCATTTGGCCCGCAAAATCGAACAGGCTGACCTTCGATTCGATCTTTTGAAATATTTTAAAATCGCTCTCCAGAACATGCGCCGGCGGAAAGGAAAAGTCTATGTCCATCTGGGAAATGTCGTCAATCCGGATGTTTGCGTGCTGATTGCCGACTTTTTTATGCGCGTCAATACCGTCACCTGGAGCATTGTGTCCGGAATCTGTGAAAAAAAATTAACCATCATTTTTCGAAACGACGGTATCCGCAAAAACGCCGGTAAGGTCGCCAAGGAGGGATTTGGATTACTGGGAAATGCCGGCGGCCATAAGAACATGGCCAGGGCAGAAATTGTGCTCGGTAAGCTCAAAGACCATGTGGATGTAAAGGATGATAAAAAAATCCTGTCCTGGATTATTGGGCGGACTGCACGCCGCGCGGAACCCAAGTAGTTTCCAATCCTAAATGGAATTTTATCCGCATTTAAGAATGAAAACCTCTAGGTTAAGAGTGGTTACAATCATAACGGGTGGATAAGACATGTCGGACAAAGATGCTAATATAAAGGTAAGAATTCTGGGTTCGGGGACCTGCGTGCCGTCGTTAACGCGCAGTTCGTGTTCGGTCTTGATGCAAGTCGGAGCTTCAAAAATGTTGTTTGATAGCGGTCCGGGTACGATGCGACGCCTGTTGGAAGCCGATACGACCATTTTTGATTTAACCCATATTTTATACAGCCACTTTCACCCCGACCACACGGGCGAATTCGTTCCCCTTGTTTTTGCCACCAAATACCCGGACGGCAGCCGTCGCAAAAGACCCTTGACAGTTGCCGGTGGCCGCGGTTTGCTGGATTTTTACGAAGGCTTAAAAAAGGTCTACGGGCACTGGATAGAGCTGACGCCCGGCCTGCTGGAGATAATTGAATTTGACAACCTAAATGCGGATGCGATTACTTTCGAGGATTTTTCTGCGTACACCGTACCGGTGAAACATAACCCGGAAAGCATCGCCTTCCGTATTACCAGCCCTGATGGGTATTCCGTTGTTTACACCGGGGATACGGATTACAGTGAAACGATCATCGATCTTGCAAAAGATACGGACCTGTTGATCTGTGAGTGCGCCCTT
>JASFGH010000280.1:0-5776 GCA_050123865.1 Desulfobacterales bacterium
AAAGCGACTTGTAAAAATGTCGGTTGGGTGGAGGCCCAAACGCTAAAGGTCTTCCAGGTTTCTACCAGCCAATTTAAGGAGGGATCCATCTTATTATTCTTTCCGTTTTCGTTTTCTGATATCCCCGTCCAGCGGCAATGTCAAGCAAACAATCAAAGGCCGTGCGGTCAAAAAATTGACAGTTCTCATATGTTTCTGCACGGTTCCCTACCACCGACCCTGCAAATGGTGCACGCCCGCGATCTAATTTGAGAATTGTATAGCCGAATCCATTTGGCATGAATGTTGAATGATAAAAAGTTCAGCCCACATACGTGCCCGGAAAATTGGCCGCTATGTGGCATCCGTCCCCAAGCACAAAATCCAGCGGGACGCTCCTCCTTTCAATGCCCCCGGGGCATAGCTCACCCCGGGGGCTGCATCGGATTTGCTTGACGCTGGCTATAGCCCCACGGGGTGGAAGGATGACGTGATCATGATTTGTGTTGTTGAATATGGCAAACACATCGGAACCCTCCGGAATCTTTTTCCCGATAAGCAGCAGGCACTGGCTTTTGCCCAACGCATTATTGCCCTATCTGACGGAGAGTATCAGAGCATCGGGCCGCATCAGTGGTATTGCCGGGAAAAAAAAGAGTTTGTCAAAATCGAAGCCATGCGAAACTAAATTCCGGCTCAAGGCTTCAAAAAAGGTCGTTATAGAAGATTCGAGGTAAAGTTTTATAAACAAATACCGAATATATAAACTGACAGTGTGCAGGCGGGCACGCTGTTTGGTATAATTCCTTAGGGAGGGGGCGGTTCATTGTGAGCCGCCCCTACTTTTTTGGGCCGATTTCAGATTTAATGGGTAAAATTGGCTCCATGGCCATTGTTCATAATGGGCATCCGCCAGGGGCTCCATCTGAGATTGTTATCAGTGCATTCAAATGATTGACCTCTTAAAATTCTATCCGTATAATACATCCAGCCCGTGTTGATTGACCTACACCGCCACTTTGCACCGTCATCACTGCAGGGTTATTCCATGAACATTCGCACACTTTTAGCAATCACCGGTTTTATGATCGCCCTGCCGGCTGCCACGGTCCTCAACCGGACAGCAGCCGGAGCAGCTTCCATCGAGGTGCCGCGCATCTCCATCGACCAGGCAAACCGGATGCACGGCAACCCGGGTGTGCTTTTCATCGATGTCCGCACGGCCAAGTCATGGTGGCGCAGCACAGCGAAAATCGCCCATGCGATTCGAGAAGAGCCCAATACCGTCGAGCAGTGGGCCACCAAATATGGTAAAAACAAAACCCTTATATTGTATTGTGCTTGAAAAAATGAAGGAACCAGTGCCCGGGCGGCACGCCATCTCATAAATCACGGATACCCGCGCGTTTTCGCCCTACAGGGCGGCTGGACAGCCTGGATAAAGGCAGGCTATCCGACCGAAAAAAAATAAAACCAACAGAAAAGGGGTTTTGAAACGGCTTCTGTGTGAGTTTGGCCTTGCAAAGCTAATTCTCAGGATTTATGATTGTTAAATCAACCAATTATGCATTGATGCGAATCATCCAATACGGCAAACAATGACATGAGTGGCCTGGATAATCTAATTGCCTTTATTGATAACGGCGGCACACGTTCCGGCTCTGAGCGCCGGAGATCTACCAAGATTGAGCATCGGTCCGATAGAAGGACCCAGTACGACCGCCGCAGCGGAGCCGATCGCAGAAGAATCCTTAATAAAAAACGCAGGGCGGGCAAGGAGAGACGCACCGTATTTTACGACGAACGCTAAATCCTATCTAGTATCGTGTCCCAGAAATAATTTGCAAAATAAGAGACGGGCATATAATTTTCTGAAAGGCGCTATGAACACCAAAGTTCTGGTACCCCGATATTTGGGATTCAACCCGCTTCGTGGGTCGAGCCAAATGCTTCGGTGCCCATCATCCCAAATATCGGGCCACTATGTAACCCGGGGGTCAACAATAGACATATCGCCTTTCAGAAAACAACATGCCCATCTGGCAACTTGAGCGCAGGTATCTACCGATTAAGATCCGGGCAATATTGTAAATTATTTCTGGGACGGCACACTATAAGTTATCTCAAAAATAGTAGATCACGCTCAAGGGCAAGGCGAAAATCGATTCAAAAGTGGAGCATACACGTTAGGATTCGAGCATTTTGAATCGGTTTTCAACACAGCCATTGGGCGTTAGATGCATTTTTGAGATAACTTTAAAAAAATGCATCGCCGCTAATTATAATCCCACTTTGCATGATAAACCGCTCCCTGCACAGCCCCGCAACCGATTAGCCTTTTGTAACTTCAGGCCTCCCTATTGTCTCTTCACACTAGCCGTAAATTTGTATTGATCAGCGTTTAGCGTGTTGCACAAACCCTCCAGTGTGATTTTTTCTGAAAAACGATTTCGATAAAATCAGCATATACAAGCGAGAGAAAGCGACATAGACGGCAAGAGTATCTCCCGGGGTATTGGCAGCCTGGAACCGTTGTCAACGGTTTTAGGATATGAGCCGTCCATTGATTCAGATCAAACATAAGCGTGCCGGGGCCATGATACAGGGTGCCGTGAAGCTGTCAGCGCTCATTGAGCTGTTGGACGGTTAAGCGCTTGATAAAATTAATCAACCAACCAAATGGGGAAACGGCAGGCGCTCCGATCGTAAACCGGATGACACAGCGCCGGCCTCCGGGAATATTTTCACAATGATGAAATGCAAACCGAATGAAAATAAAAGTTGCCTGCTACTTGAGGATAAACCCGATCTCAAGCTGGTTAGAACTAATTACTGCGTGCCGGGCGTCATGTCACGCTGTAGTGCCGGTGCCGTTTGGAATGACCAGAGAAGATGCAAATACGCGCATAAATCGACGGTTGGTCATCGCTGCATGTATTATATCGAGGCGATCGACGGACATTGCGACTGTGTGGAAGCACAGCGGGAATTGAGAAAAACGGTTAACAAGCGGGAGCACTAGACCAAAAAACCTTTAATCAACCGAAAATGCGCTTATGTAATCGATTAAAAAACCCCCGGGCAGCCCTCACACTACCCGGGGGTGATTTAATTACAGCCATAGTGAAGCAATAAAACCTGAATTCAGATCAATATCGTATACGATGCCCAATCGTCGTTCACTATGACCATATTGTGCAAGGTCCAACATGGACCCCGCCATGCCTGCCCTCATATGATTATTACCAATGGCCAGCAACAATCATTGACATGCTGAGAATATGATATCACTACATATTGATAAATGTCAAGAAAAAATACTATATGTGGTATATGTGCCCTCCTTTTTAACTGATTTAAGAATTCTTGAATCCAGTTCCAATCCGCAGAAATCGAAAAGCCGGCCGGCAAAATTTGCGTAAATAGCGCATAATGGGCTTTATTCTATTTATTTTGTGCTTATGGTAGATTCTTTACGGATTTTAACGACCTAATCCATGATGCCAACCGATATCCGGCCCATTAGAGGTGACGGGTGATACAGATCAGCAGGACGAAATCGTAAGGTTAAAATCGAAACAGCGACATTATGATAAGGATGGACCTTCGTCATTGCGACCTGGGGGGCATTGAAAATTGTAAGGTTACATGGCTGATTTCAAGTCCGTCGTACAACTATTTGAAGTTTGTTGTTGCCGGTAGACAAAAACCGTGTCATTAGTCTTATGGGCGGGGTACCAATGAAATTAAGGATTCAAAGATTTATAACGATTATGCTGGCGATTGGCGCTTCAACAAGCGCGATGGCATATGATAATCTAACCGAACTGGTAAAGTCCATCCAGCCGGCAGTGGTCACGGTTGTCGCTTATGATGTGAACAACAATATAGCCAATATCGGTACCGGGTTCTTTGTCAACAAATATGGTCATTTAATAACAAATCATCATGTGCTTGTCGGAAAATTCGGCGCTGAGATCAGGACTGCTGACGGCAGCACCTACCGTGTCAGAACGGTTGTGGCCGAGAGCCAGGAAACCGATTTAATCAAGGTAAGTATTGATATCCCCCCAGAAAAGGTTCGCTGGTTGTCGGTGAGCGCTAAGGTGCCCCCGGTGGCCCAGCAGGTGGTTGTCGTGGGCAGTCCAATGGGGCTGGAGCAATCGGTCAGTGACGGGATTATTTCCTCGGTACGCGAAATTCCGGGCTTGGGAACCTTCTTTCAAATGTCGGCCCCCATATCTCCCGGATCAAGCGGCAGCCCGGTTGTCAATATGAAAGGCAAGGTTGTCGGCGTGGCCAGCTTTCAATTCTTGCGTGGGCAAAATCTAAATTTTGCCGTAGCAAGCAAATCGATTGGCGATTTAAAAATCAAGGCCAACGCCCAATCATTGTCTGAATGGACCTTCAGCACCAGCGAACAAAAGCCGAACCTGGCCGCCGAGCTGTGCCGCAAAGGCTATAGCCTTTCGGTAAACGGTCAGGATCAGAAAGCCATGCAGTACTTTAAACTGGCCACCGAAAATGATCCCAGCAGTACTACTGCCTGGTACGGCCTCGGATACTGTTATGCCGGTAAAAATTCTCACACAGAAGCCATCGCAGCATACAAGCAGGCCATCCAAACCAATCCGACTAACGAGGAATCTCATTATCATCTGGGAAACTATTATCATAAAATCGGTCGCTATAATGAGGCCATTGCATCCTTTGAACAGGTCGTTGCCTTAAATCCAGAATTTGATGCCGCCTATTTTAAACTTGGAATCATTTACAACAAGATAGGCCGCTATGATGAAGGCCGCGAAGCGTTTGAAAGTGTTATTCGCATCAATCCGCAGGCGCAAAATGCCTACTATAATATCGGGGTTGCCTATACCAAACTCGGCCAATACGACCTGGCCGCCAAGGCCTATCAAAAAGCCATTGACATCCATCCCGAATTTCCTGAAGCCCTGTATAATCTGGGTGTTGTATATGGCCAACTCGGTAACGTCAAAGACGAGGTCTCGGCTTATAAAATGGCCATCCGGATCAATCCGGATTTTGCACCCGCCCATTTTGCCATCGGGCAGGCCTATCTACAGCAAGGCGATAAGGCTGCCGCTCTGGATGAATATAAAATTCTGCGAAAATTGGATAAGAAACTGGCTGAAAAATTATTTGAAAAGATTTACCGTTAGGCTGCACTGCATGGATCGAAAACCGACTTCCTTAAAACCGCTGTCCAACAATCGTGATCACAACTGTTTCGGATGCAGCCCGACCAACCCTTCCGGCCTGCAGATGTCTTTTTTGGCTGGTGATTCAAGCGTGACCTCCCATGTTACCGTCCCCGAGCACCTGTGTGGCTGGAATAAACTGGTGCACGGTGGTGTCCTGAGCACGATTTTAGACGAAATTATGAGCTGGGCCACGATCCATTTACTCAGGCAAATCCCCATGACAAAATCGATCTCCGTTGATTTCATAAAACCGGTGTATGTCGGTAAACCGCTGAAAGTTGAGGGCCGGGTGCTGAAAAAAATTGACCGGCGTGAAGCCTTAATGGAGGGTAAAATCTTAAACGCGGATAATGAATGCTGTGCCCAAGCCACCGGGACATTTGCTATATTCTCGCCAGCAGTGGCCAAAAGGCTCAAGATCACCGATAACGAGTCGCTTCGCTGGTTCGAGCAGCTGTTCAGCCTCAAATAGCCCGGAACGATGTCAGATATAAACCCCACCTCAAATCGGTTCAAGTCATAGCGTTCAATAAATTCATTTTGGTATCAGATGTCAGTGTTCAGGTGTCAGT
>JASFGH010000281.1:0-5752 GCA_050123865.1 Desulfobacterales bacterium
CGTCGCTTTGGGATGGACCGCCGGCTGGATTTGCCGGCGCATCGGCAACGGCGCCGCCCTGCTGGTTGGCACGCTGGCCGCTGTTGCCGGCTTGTCTGTTTTAACGGTATCGACGGCCCTGCCCATAATTTATGCGGGTTGCTTTTTGCGAGGGGTCGGCGATGCGATTATTATGGCGGCCGCCTATACCTTTGCTTCCGTATTGATCCCGCCGCAAATGCGCGGGCGGTTGTTTGCCTGGTTCAACGGCACCTTTTTCCTCAGTTTCGGTGTGGCCGGTACCCTGATTGCCGGACCTATCATAGACGGATTGATATCTGCCGGCTTTGCGCATCCTTTGGCCTATCGGCTCTCATTTGCCGCCGCCGCGGGTCTGACCATTATCGGCCTGCTGATGCAGACGGCACTATTGGTGTTTCTGCGGAAACAGAAATCAGCTGCGACTGACCCGCAGGTTGCAAGAGAGTCAAGTTGCCGGTCCGCAAACAGGTGACGCAACCCAGTGCCCGGCTGAATGTTTCACCGGCGGCTATGCCGCGCGGGTCTCAATTTTCAGGCAGGGCATGGCGCTTTAAATCTTCAATGGAAACATGGCGCAGCACCGCCTCGTGGGTTGCTTCCAGAATGACCGGCGGCGCAACGCCGGCCTCCAGTGCTTCTTTCCAGCGCAGCGCGCACAAACACCAGCGGTCACCCGGCTTCAAACCGGGAAAATCGGATTCGGGTATGGGCGTACTTAGGTCATTACCCATTGAGCGGGTAAATTCTAAAAAGCCCCGTGTCGCCTGCGCACAGACGACATGCGAGCCCAGATCCTGAGGTCCTGTTTCGCACCTACCGGTCCTCAAGTATCCTGTTTTAGGCTCAGCAGAGCATAGTTGAAGGTCCTGGCCAAGCACATTTTTAGTATTTTTCATTATAACCTCTTTCTACTGGTTGCGACCGGCCATCACTCCGCCATCGACATCCCAGATGGCACCGGTGACCCAGACAGCATTATCGGATAGCAAAAATTCGACCACGGCTGCAACATCATCCACGCGGCCCACACGGCCGATTGGATGAAATTCGTTGAAACTTGCCAGCGTCTCTTCGATTTTATCCGGCTCTATAAACTCACCGTAAATGGGGGTCACGACAACAGCAGGCGAAACGGCGTTTACGCGAATATTGTGATCGGCTAGCTCCATTGCCAGATGCTGTGTCAGTGAATGCAGACCGGCTTTCGCCATGGAATAAGCGGATGATGGCGTCGCTTTAATGGATTGTTTGGCCCACATCGACCCGATATTGACTATGGCGCCGCCCCCGTGCCGTTTCATGTTTTGCGCAACAGCCTGCGTAATAAAGAATAAACTTTTGTTTAAATCGAGATATTTATCATAGTCAGACTTAGTGTGCTCCAAAAACTTGGTGGGGTTAAAGGATCCGGCAGCGTTGACCAGGTATTTAATGTGGCGGGGCTCATCGTTCAATCGCTCGATAAAATCGTCAACTTGCTGCTCATCGTACAGATCGACGCTTGTCGTTTCAACCGGCCCCTTCGGTTCCAGATCGGCCTTAGCGTTTTCCAGGGTCTTCGGATCATGCGCCAATAGTATTACCTCGGCACCGATGTTAAGGAGACGACCTCCGGTTTGTTTTCCAATACCGCTGGAACCGCCGACAATGAGCGCCAGTGGTGTTTTTGATGCTTGCATCTTCATTCCTCCCAGCAAATTTTTAGTTAACAAGATCAACTAAACTACAGAAAATGATGGAAATTATGTTGAGGTCTAAATGGCGTTTGTCAAGCACACAGCGGTCTTTTTGACACCATTTTTCATCGATAGGTTTGCATTGCGAATGGGCGCACGTCGTTTTAGCTGACAGGGATCCATCTCTATTTGTTTCTGGTGTGGACCAGCTGGCCGGAGCGAAAATATTTTAGTAATATCTTGACATCAAGATAAATGGACCTATCATACCCCCATGTCAACCGGACCTCATATTCGATTGGTCTTATGGAAGGCCGCCAAGGCCGTTGAAAAAGTCGACAGAGCCAGTATCGCGCAAACCGGCCACGGACTGTCAGATTTCACCATCATGGAGGCCCTGCTGCACAAGGGCCCCTTGCCCATCAATAAAATCGGCAAAAAGGTGCTCTTGAGCAGCGGGTCAATGACGGCTGCCGTTAACCGAATGGAAAAAGATGGGCTTGTCAAGCGAATTCAGGATCCATCTGACGGACGCTGCTTTTACGTGCATTTGACCCGAAAAGGGCGCCAAATGATAAAGAAAGCCTACGCCAAACATGAAAATAATCTTGAGAAGATCGCAAGCGTCTTATCTGACAGCGAGCGCAAAGAACTTGTCCGACTCCTTAAAAAAATCGGGTTATTTGCCGAATCATTGGTATCGGACAACACATAATATATGAAGATATTTTGATACAAAGATATTTATGAAGGAGCTTAAAATGAAAAACAATACCAAAATTGGTGGAATACACCATATAACAGCCATTGCTTCATCGGCCTCTGAAAATTTAGATTTTTACGAAAACGTCCTGGGTCTGCGATTGGTGAAAAAGACCGTTAATTTTGACGATCCTTATACCTACCATCTTTATTATGGAGATTCTGACGGCGCCCCGGGAACCATTATCACCTTTTTTCCATGGCAGGATTTGCCCCGTGGTAAAAGCGGCGCCGGGATGGTGACATCGATTGCATTTTCGATTCCAGCGGGCTCTGTCGACTACTGGCGCAAGCGGCTCGATGGCCATAGCATTGATACAACTGAAAGCAAACGGTTCGGTGATGCCATAATCCGATTTGAAGACCCTCACGGTCTTTCCCTGGAATTGGCCGAAACCTTGGCAGCTCATTCGACTTCAGCTCAGGGGGGTCATTCAAAATCAGCTGCTAACCGCATCATGGGTGTTCATTCGGCAACCGCCGTGCTGAGATCATTCGAAGAAACCCAATCATTATTGGTCGATCTGATGGGCATGAAGCTCCATGATAAGGAAGGCAACCGCCATCGTTTCAGAATGAAAAATGATGACGCTTTCGGATATTTTTATGACGTACTTGTTGACCCGCAGGCAAAAGCCGGGCAGCAGGGTGGTGGCACAGTGCATCACATTGCTTTTCGAACATCGACGGACGATGAGCAGAAATACTGGCAGAACTTATTAATGGACAGCGGCTTTTCGGTGACAGGTGTTCGAGACCGCAAGTATTTCAAATCAATCTACTTTCACGAGCCGGGAGGCGTTCTTTTTGAAATTGCCACCGATCCGCCGGGTTTTACTGTGGATGAGCCCTATGAGAGTTTAGGCCGTGAATTGAAACTACCGAATCAATACGAATCCATGCGGGCTGAAATTGAGGGCCGACTTCCAAGATTAGTCACCAGGGTTAGGCGGAACGCGGAAGAGCTTTGCAACGTCAGTTAGGTTTCACAGACAGATCATTCCTCGGACCGCCCAAAAACCGCGTGACGCCAAAAAATAGGCCACTTTGGAAACGGGGCAGCGAGCGGCCGGTTAACGGAGGCTAACCTATGAGCAACGATATTAAGTTTGATTATGTGACGCCTAAAGTGTTGTCGGCGTGGCTAGAAGAGAAAAAATCCTTCTTTCTGATTCACGCGCTGACCGGTATTCATTATCAAAAGGTTCATCTGCCGGGTGCCCAGAACGCGTGTGTTTTTGAAGTAACCTTTCTGGATCAAATGAATTCTATCACAGCAGATAAAAATGCAGAAATCGTTCTTTATGGGTCGAGCGAGCGCTCCAGTGATGCCCTGACTGCCGCCGAAAAGCTTAAATTGGATGGCTATCAGCGAATCATGATTTTAAAAGGCGGCATCGAATCCTGGCGTGCGCTGGGCTATTCTCTGGAGGGCGAATCTGCAGATAATGTCCCTGATCCCGAGGTCCGGCTGTTACTCCCCGAGGGTGAATATCAAATCGATCCGGATGAAAGTATTATCGAGTGGTTCGGCCGAAATCCCAATACCAAGCATTTCGGGACCGTCCGGACTTCCAAGGGACAGATTCAAATTAAGAACGGAAACATGACAGGTGTGGTTGAAATTGATATGGATTCCATCGAAAACATCAACCTGGAAGGGGATGAGCTCCAACCGGTACTGGTGTCGCACTTAAAGTCAGATGATTTTTTTCTAGTAAAGGCATTTCCCAAGGCAACATTTACGATCAACGGCGGCCAACTGGTACGAGAGCCGCATCTAAGCTCACCGAATTATGAAGTCAACGGAACATTGGAGCTCAAAGGCGTCAAAGCAGATCTTTCTTTTGCGACGACAATTTCCAGCACCGACGACGGCGGGCTGGTTGCAGAAGCTCATTTCGACATCGATCGAACCCGTTGGAATGTTATCTACGGATCAACCCGGTTTTTTGAAAACCTTGGAATGCACCTTGTCTTTGATCTGATCAGTTTCCAGTTGAAAATTGTTGCAACATCAGGATAAATTCCAAAACCATTTGAGCACGATGATATCAATAATCAGAGAATTTGAGCAAGCGATCGCTTTTCTTCTGGTATGTCTTTTGGCATTGCCGGTTGTTGCTGGCGATGAACCCCTGCAGGCCGAAATTGATCATCTGATACAATCCATTCAAAACACAGATTGCGCGTTTATCAGAAATGGCAAGGCTCACAGTTCCACAGAGGCAATTGAGCATATCCTAAAGAAATGTGATCATTTCAAGGACAAAATCAAAATCACAGAGGATTTTATCGATTACTGTGCCTCAAAGAGCCTGTTGAACAACCGGCCCTATCAAATCAAATGCCCGGGCCAGGATGTGATCGAAAGTCGGCTGTGGTTTCTGGATGAACTAAAACGATTCAGGAGTCGTTAAGTTGCGGTTCGTCAGGTGAGCGGGCGCCTTCCAATTTGTAGATGGCGCCCGTTTGGTTCAATTTGCTAATGGTCATGACCGGTGTCGTCTGCTTTGGTTGGATACACGGTGTCATGCGGATGTTCCGGCGGCGAATAAATGGAATACAGCTTCATGATTTCATTTTCAGATGTATTGATAACGTTATGCTCCACGCCGGGCGGAATCACGACCGCCCAGTCATCCTCGACTTTATATTCCTTGCCATCCAAAATGATCTTTCCGCGACCCGATTCAAAGCGAATGAATTGATCCAGATCGTGAACTTCCATGCCGATGTCTTCACTGGGCAGAATGCTCATAACAACCAGCTGACTGTTTTGAGCGGTGTTCAACACTTTTCTAAAATTATCGTTTTCTAACGTTGCTTTTTCAATATTTATAACAAATCCAGACATTTTATGTCTACATGGTTACATGTTTTGAGTAATGGTTTCAGTTAAGAATCAGGTATGGTAAACACGTTATTTTGATTTGCAATTAGATTTCTAAAAAAAAAATGGACGACCTCATATGGAATGGCTATCCGACCAATTGTACGGCCGGTTGCAATAGACAGAATACAATGCCCCGAAATTGTATAGTTCAATACAATAGGTTTGCGCTTGTTCTTGACAAAATAACTGAAATTACCTACTTTAAGTCAACCATTGCTCTTTTACATACCCCACCACCTATAGGCTATGAGCTATCAGCTATGAGCTCAAAACGCCAGTTTGGTTATGGGGGCGAAACGGCTTCGACGGGGACAAAGAAGCTTGAGCTGCATACCGAGCGTCCTGTCAGCTCGTTAAAATGATGGGGCTTAACATAATCGCAGACGATTATGAATAT
>JASFGH010000282.1:0-5751 GCA_050123865.1 Desulfobacterales bacterium
CCTTTCTGCAGTGATTTTTGAAGCGCCTGTTCGGCCAGACTGGTTGAGGCCTGCTGCACGGAACCTTTGTCGATGTCCGGATTGGATGAATGACCGCGGATGGGTACGTCTATGGTGGCGCCTTCAAGGTAGGTGTAAGCTTTATCGCCGACCAGCTTGGGGGTGATCGGAATTTTGGCGATGTAGTCAAGGCTTTTGTCAAAGCCCACCGATCCGTGTAAGGTGATCGGATACCCGTCGATTTCAAGCCGGATGGGAGAGGTTTCAATACGGCCGTTGCGGGCCACAAAGTCGATGTCCAGATCTCCGAAATCCATTTCATTTCCGTGAACACCCACCAGCGCCAGAACACCGGTAAGCATCTTGGTGGAATTGATGCGCACACCCTTCAGGCGCAGGGTCCCGGCAAAGTCCGTTTTGTCCCTGTCTTTGCTGTCCAGCGGCCAGTTAAAATGCTGCATATGCAGGTCAACCAGGCCTTCTGCCTGCACCGAGCCCTGAAAGACCGGGTGAATCTTAGACATCAGCCGCTCGGCGATCGCATCTGTAATTTCAACATCTTTTAAAATGTAGGTGTCCTGGGGCAGCGTGAGCATGAAGGGTTCTTTTTGCAAATGAAGGGTTGGCTGCAAATTGAGCTGACCGCCATTGGCCGTCGCGGCCAATTTTGCCAGGGCCGACTCGTTTGCCACCCGGATCGGGATCTCGGTGGCTGAGATGTCCAGACCAAAGGCATTAATTGAATCTGCGCGGATGGCGCCGGTGAAATCTGTTTGCCTGAGCGAATCCGTCCATCGCTGGCCGCCTGAGACCATTTTGAGTTGAAACGGATTATTGCCTTTGCCGGTTATGGTAATCTGCTGGGGTCCGGCTATTTTTTCCAGGTAGGGAGAGAGCATCTTCAGGTCCAGGTTGATGCTGCCGGCCGCATTTAGCTTTTTTTGAGGGCCGGCCTGATTGATATCTCCTGCGGCTGAAAGCGACAGCGGGGTCGAATTGAGCTGAATGTTTTCAATCGTTAAAACCGATCCGTCCGGCTTGCGTTTTAAATCGGCGGTCAGCTTAACGCGGTCTTCGGCAATGGGGGGCAGGGTATCGGATGTTAATTGAAAAGGGGAAAGATCAGCACGAACCTTTAAAAACTGAGAAGTTGGGGATGAAAAGTCGACATCAAGATCAACTTTACCTTTACCCGCCACTTTTGTTTTTTCCGGCAGCTCGATAAAATCCCCGTAGGCCTTGAACAGTTTTGCCAGGTCAAGATCGGCTTGTGCCTGGGTTTTCATATCTTTCTGAAAATTCAACCAATCGTTTACTGTTAGGCGGGGTATGGTGATCGTACCGGCCGAACCGTTGATGTTAATCGGCGCCAGTTCGGCAGACCGGGAGGCAAAATTTAGTCGGCCTTTGGTTTGTAAAGTCAGGCGTTCTTCACGAATTAATTTATTCCCTTTACGATATTGGAAATTACGGGCATCGACGCGGGTGCTGTTGAGCGTCAGTTTTTGGGTATCCAGTGTGCCGCTGGTCTGCAGGTGAGCGTTGCCCGCCAGTCGGGTGGTGGCCGGAAGTTTGTTAAAATTTCGCAGCACTTCTGAAATCTGTTGCAGATTGAACTTGGCGTCAACGGCAAGATTTTTAACAGAGGGTGTTTTTCCGCTATCATTTATTTGAAAGTGGTCGGCCTTGAAATTTCCCCTGGCCATGGTGGATTGAACGGTTAGGTTCGGCTGTTGAAATTGGCTGGCGCTCAAGCGTGCCGCCTGGCGGATGGTGGTTGTTAAATCTGCCTTGGCATCCTGTTGGGGCAGGATCGTGCGACCGTTGCGGCTCAAAGCCAGTTTGCGTATTTCCAGATTCAGCGAGGCGGCATTACTGTCGGGGGCGGCTTCCTTGATGTCAAATCTGGCAAACAGTTTGCCGGAAGCATCCCAATCTTTGATATCGACAAATTTTTTCAATTCTTTGATAGCTGCTGCCAGGTCTGCTGAGAGGGTGCCCTTCATATTGGTGAGATCGCCCTGGCCGTCGGCATTGACAAATGGCGATCGCAGCGACAATGTGTCCAACTGAATTGCGTCCGGGTGCTTTTCACCGCGGGCTTTCAATGAAATCGGTTGATCCCAGGCGATGGCCTTGCCGCCGCTGGCGCCCTTTAAACGGTCGATTTTGGCGCTGCTGTCGAATGCGGTAACCGTGCCGGTTGATTTCACATTGTAAGACAACACAAGTGTGCCTTCTGAAAGCTTTGTATCCCGGCGCAGCTTAAAGGTTTGTGGCAGCTGGGAGAAAATCTCGACCAGATTGACACTGGCGGAACCGCTAAATTTTTTAGCGCCCTGATCGCTGACGCTGCCCTGGGCAGTTCCCCGGGCCACTGATGACTTGAAGTTCAATTGTTGCAGTGACAGGCTTCCTCGGGTGATGTTTGCGTCCAGCTCCGTAGCGATGTCTTTGAACCGGGGATGATCGGTTTTCAGGGGGCCGCCCCAGAGCTCGAGTTGGCTCACGGACAAATTGCCCTTGAGATTCAATTCTTCAGCTGAGCTACCCTGTACCTTCATGTCGGCATTGAGCCGTCCTTTGCCATGCGGATAGTTCCCCTGTGAGGCCAGAATGGCCAGCGTGTCTTCAAGCTCCCAGTCGGTGATTTTTAAACTGGCATCGGATTGAATGGCGTTGAGATCAAGGGGGTTATCCGCAGATAGGGTCAGGGTGCCTTCACCGGCAAAACGGCCGATGCTGTCACCGGAGGTCAGCAAGACCCGGTAGGAGATGGGCTTTTCGATATCCGATACGTCCAGGAAAAGATCCAGGTCTTTGACGACCGTTTTTTCCTTTCCATTAAGATTTACCGTGCGAATGGTGCCGTCGGTAATTTTAAGGATGCCGGCTATGGCCGGCAGCCCGGCCGCTTGGGACGGCTCGGACTTTGCGGGACCTTTTTTACGCTGCTTTTCTGAAAAATAAAACAGGACCTGCGGTCTGATGATTTCAACACCGCCTATATTGCGGGCATTGGTCATCAGCTGGACCAACCCGCGATATCCCTTTAACTCGGCAACTTCAATAAAAATGTTTTCTTCCTGGTGGTCGTAAATGATGCCTTTGGCCTCAATGCCGCTGAACCATTTAAAGCGCCACTGTTCGACCTGCAGCTTTCCGGGCAACCGCTGGTTGACGGATTGCAAAATACGCGGTTTTAACATGTCACTGGACAATACCGCCGGCAGAAACACGAGGCCGGTGAAGATCATAAAAAAAACGACAATCACAGTTCCAATTAAAATCGGTTTGGTTTTCATCATACTTCCTTAAAGATAGAATGTTGAAATCTCCGTCCTCTGATAGCCAATCGTTTACAATTTATCTTTTAAGATCGAAAAGGACCTGCCGATCAAAATGATGCCGGTTCCCTCAATCATGGACGGCGTATCTATCAAGGAATTACAATTTTTGATCATGGGAGGCATTCGATTCAGACTACTAACAACATAATACATAAAGACAATATTCAAAATTAATCCTGTATTGAATCTAATGCAACACCTCAAAAGAAATTGACCCTTAAATCCACTTGGCGTTTGTAATTTAATGGTTAATATACGAGATATCGATACGCTGAGTCTCGATGGAATCACAGCGCATAAGGTTAGACATGGTTAAATTTTTTATCATATTTTTTGCCACCTCCGCCCTGTTGGCAGGCTACATCACCTGGCGGCTTTTTGGTAAAGCATCTTGCAGGCGTCGCTGGAAGTTTGCGATGGCCGCTGGCATCGTTGTCACCCTGTTTGCGCCGGTGTTAACGATCATACTGCGCCGCTCGGGCTTTGATAACCCTGGCCTACACTTGCTGACCTGGACCGGGTACCTTGGGGTGGGCTTTTTGAGCTTTGTTTTTTCCTATGTTGTGGTCCGTGATCTGTTATGGGTGCCGGTGGCGGCCGTAAAATGGTTAAAAAAACGGGTTAGCAAAGCGTCACAGGGTCGGCAAAAGATCCACCCGGTTGAAAGCCCCGCGCGCAGAGGGTTTCTCGTTAACTCGATGAATTACGGAATTCTGGCGGCAGCGGCGCTGACCACCGGCTTTGGCGTTGCCGAAGCCAAAATGACGCCCCAGGTCAAACGGGTGCCGGTTCCGATCGACAATCTGCCACCGGATCTGGAAGGTTTTAGAATCGTGCAGATTACCGACATTCATGTCAACCCCACCTTTCGACGTTCCAGTGTGGAAGACATCGTAGCGGTGGTCAATACCCTTGAGGCTGACATTGTGGCCCTGACCGGGGATCTGGTGGACGGCTCAGTGGATCAACTCGGCTATGATGTGGCGCCGCTGGCCCGAATTCAATCGGCCTCGGGCAATTTTTTTGTCACCGGCAATCACGAATACTATTCCGGTGTGGTTGAATGGGTTAAGGAGGTCAGGCGTTTGGGTTATACGGTGCTGCTCAATGAGCATCAGATGCTCACCCGGGGTCGGGCCAAACTGCTGCTGGCCGGCGTGACCGACTATCGCGGCGGCAATTTTTTGCCCTCTCACCGTTCGGACCCGCAAAAAGCCCTTAACGGGGCACCCGCAGTGGATGTGAAAATTCTGCTGGCCCACCAGCCCAAAAACATCTTTGCAGCCGCCCGCGCCGGATACGATTTGCAGATTTCGGGCCACACCCACGGCGGCCAGTTTTTTCCGTGGAATTTACTGGTCGGTTTTGCCCAGCCTTATGTTTACGGTTTACACACTCACGAAAACACCCAGATTTATGTCAGTCGCGGCACCGGCTACTGGGGGCCGCCGGTGCGCGTAGGCTCGCCTTCTGAAATTACCCTCATTAAACTGGTTCGCCGCTGAATCGAACAGAAACTATTTCAAGACCGTGCAACATTTGCCGTTAAGGGGTTTATACCGCTTGCCATATTAATGTTCTGAAAAAAGGATGGCGGCATAAGTGTTGTAGCAAAAAAGCGTTCCGCAATCGGAACGTTTTTTTGACAACCACTCAAGATTCAAAAGATATCCGGATGGTGTGACGTTTCTGCGCCGGCCCTGTATGTTGGGAAAAGACAGCCTTTGCCCATCATCAGGCGGGTCCGATCAGACGGTACAGCCAGCTGCTGTATAAACCAATGGCCTCCTCCGGGCAGACTTCATGGCAGCAATAACAGCGGATACATTTGTCGTCGTTGATGAAGGCACGCTCCTTGACAAAGCTGATGGCCTCTACCGGGCAGCCGTCGATGCAGGTGCCGCAGGCAATGCATCGGTAGTACATGACTTTGGGTCGCACGGTAAATGCATTTTTAAACATCGGTTCAATCATGCGCTGATACCAGGGGGCCGGATCCAGACCGAATCTTCGGGCTGACGTTTGCGGCTGCTTAAAATCCGGCACTCTGACGTCATTGAGGTCCGCGCCAATGATGTCGATGTCTTCGATGCGGGTGGGTTCCAGTCCTCGCTGATCCGCTTCAACGATGATGGGGTTTTGGGCCGGGTCCAGATTCATTATGTTGCCGGCGACCACGTCCAGGGCCAAGGGATTATCAGATCCCAGAAGCAAACCGACCGGCCGAGGATCTCCCGCGCCGGGGCCGTCGCCTTCCATGGCCACAACAGCGTCCATAATGGTTAAGCGCGGTGAGATATATGCGGCCAGATCGAGCAGCATGCCGGCAAAGCGCTGCACATCATTCAGCTTGGCGTGATAACCGGGTTTGGTTAATCCGGGGATTACGCCGAAAATGTTT
>JASFGH010000283.1:0-5738 GCA_050123865.1 Desulfobacterales bacterium
AAGTAGACGGCCAGGTGCGCTGTCTGGTTTATTTTTGCCTGTCTGTTTCAGGTGGCCAACTTCTTTATGGCTTCCTGAATCAGCCTCGCAATTGGCAACCCCTGGGGGCATTTACGCTCCGCCCTTGAAAAATCCAAGCGCGACAGACGCGTTTGAACTTTTTGGGGAATTGTTCTAAACCCTTCCATGGCCAAGGCCTCATTCTCATAACTGGTAGCGTACATCAAATAACGCATGACATCACCGATGGGGGCGTCTCCGTCCACACATGATTCGCAGATATGCGTGCATCCGGCACAGTATGTCGAGCGTGTTTCCTGTGCATAGCGCCGCAACAACTCATTATCCCGGGCGGAAAGTTGGGTTTTATCCAGGGCAGCAGCCACATTTGCCATCAGGATGGTCATATTCGGCATTTGCGAACAAATACTGGATATTTGTGGATTTTGCCACACGGCTTTTAGTTTGGCCTGGGCGTCGGTGAAACCTTTTTTTAGAAATTTTCCGGCCAATTTGAGCTCGCTTTCCGAATCGGTTCTGACTTGACCGCCGCCCTGGGTTTTCATGGCCGTCAGGCCAATGCCGGCATTAACACAGGCATCGACGGCGCGCCGCATATCATCTGAATGCATCAGACGATAATTGTATGTCATCATAATGCCGTCAATCCAACCCAGCCGGGAGGCTTGGCGCAGACATTCTTCCATGTTGCTGTGGGTGCTGAATCCAAAGAAACGGATCTTGCCGGCGGCTTTGGCTTTCTCGGCCCAGGCTTTTGTGCGGTTATCCAATTCATTAATACTATAGACGCCATGCACAAAATAAAGATCAATATAATCTGTTTTCATGCGATCCAGAGATCGATCTAAGAGCCGGGTCACTCCATCCGGATCGCGGGCATCGGATTTGCTCACAATAAAGAGCTTTTTGCGGGCATTCGGCTGGCGGCTGAGAAATTTGCCAATGCCTGTTTCACTGCCCCTTTGATAGCAATCGGCTGTATCCCAGTATGTGACGCCCCAGTCCATCGCCTGTTTCATCATGAGCTGATTTGTCGCAATGTCAAACATTCCCCCGAGGGAGAGAATCGAAACGTTAGCGCCTGTCTTTCCAAAAGGACGGGTGGGAACCACCAACTCTTTATCGGCGGCGCGGGACAGGGTGATCATGGGTGTCATCAAGGATCCAAGGCCTGCCACCCCGGTCGACTTTAAAAAGTGTCTGCGGGACCAATGTGTCTTATGTTTTGGCATCTGCTTTTTTCTCCTTTATCGATTGCTTGCGTTAAGATAATTCTTTTATTGCCGTCTTTACCAGCCTACCGATCGCCAATTTCCGGGGGCATTTTTGTTCCGCCGACCCATAATCCAGACAAATCATCTGTGCGCGAATTTTTGCTGGAATTTTCTTAAACAAATCACTGGCTCTGCGATAATTGCCATAGCTGCGCGCATACATCAGATACCGCATTACATCTGCAATGGGAACACGGGTTCGGGTAGCGGATTCGCAAATGTCGGCACAGCCGTCACAATAATCCGAGCGCGTTTGCCGGGCATATTCCCTCAGAATTTGCATGTCCCGGGCTGACAGGCTAATTTTGTCCACCGCCGCAGCGACATTGGACATCAAAAGGGTCATATTGGGCATTTCCGAACATATGCTGGCTATCAGCGGGTTTTGCCAGACCGCCTTGAGTTTTGCCTGGGCGTCGGTGAAGCCTTTTCTTAGAAAACGCCCCGCCATCTCAAGCTCGGTTGCGGTGTTGGTTTTGACCTGACCGTCACCCTGGGTTTTCATGGCGGTTAAGCCGATGCCGGCTTTGGCACAGGCTGTCACGGCCCGTTTCATTTGATCGCTATGCATCGAGCGAAAATTGTAACGCGTCATGATACCGTCGATCCAGCCGAGGGTGGCAGCTTCCAGCATACATTGCTCCACGTTTCGATGGGTACTGAAGCCGAAAAAACGAATTTTGCCTTCTGCTTTGGCTTTCTTCGCCCAGCCTTGCATCTGAGCATTCAATTCAGCAACGCTTCCGACACCATGGGCAAAGTACAGATCGATATAGTCGGTTTGCATGCGCTCAAGTGATTCGTTCAAATCACGGGTGCGATCATCCGCGCTCCAGGCATGGGATTTTGTCACCAGGAACACCTTTTTGCGGTCTTCGGGGAATTTTTCGAAATATTGACCGATCGCTTTTTCGCTATTGCCGCCCATATAGGTATGGGCCGTATCCCAGTAAGTGACACCCCATTTGACCGCCTGTCTGAGCAGCAACTGGCCGAAGGCAACGTGCAAACTGGTGCCAAATCCCAGTATCGGAACCTCGATGCCGGTTCTGCCAAAAGGACGGGTCGGGACAATGACGGCGTCGCCGAAAGCCAATGCCGGTTTATGCTTAAACGTCAACATGGATGCCGCACCACCCGCACAGGCGGCCTTTAAAAAATATCTGCGGGTCCAGGAATTCTCATCCATCCTAAATCCTTTTTTTTTGGCCGATTCGCGCTGAATGATGTTGGTCAGCGTAAGATCGTTTGCGAATATTCATGCGCAGGATATCATCCTTCAATCAGCAGGGCATGCTCGCGGGCCCGCGACTCGTTTTCAGCGGTCACGCGAATCGCTCGTTTGCCGCGCACCGGGCATTCATGCTCGCATACGCCGCAACCGATGCACAGCCCGGGATCGACATAAGGCTGCTGCAGCCGTATTTGAATGGTTACCGTACTCTGGGCTTGCGGCGGTGGTTCAAAGGGAAATTTACCGTCTACCGCCAGATGGCTGTTTGAATTGGCGATAATTTGCCGTCTTTGACGGTCCGCACTTCCCGGGACTACGCAAAAATAATCCCCGGTGGCATACTGGTTGGCAACCAGGGCGCCGGTTTGAAATTCAATCCGGATCCTGTCAGCAGATTTGACAACCAGTGGCTGGCGGAGGCGGACAACATTGAACAGCACCCGGGTGAAGATAGCCTTGGGACTGACGGGGCAATTTTCCTGGCAGACAATACAGGGGCGGTCCATTGCCCAGGGCAAACAGCGGCCCCGATCGATAAAGGCGGTGCCGATTTTAAGGGGGCCCTGTTCGGCATACCGGTCGAGCCCCTGACGCTCTGCAAGACTGATCGGCCGGATCGCAGCGGTCGGACAAAGATTGCCGCAGGCAATGCAATTGTGCTGACAGCCGCTGGTGCCGATTCTAAAGTTGAGCACCGGCGTCCACACACCCTCGAGGCCGGCCGTCAAGCCGGCCGGATGGATCACATTGGTCGGGCAGATGCGCATACATTGACCGCATTTAATACAGCGGGATAGAAACTGGTCTTCCGGCAGACTGCCCGGTGGGCGCACCAAGCGGGCATTCCAGTTGGGTCCCGGGTTGCCGGCGATTCTCATCAGCGGTATGGTAGCGGCGCCCGAGACAGTTGCCGTTAAAAATTCCCGCCGGGACAGATCCGGCGACAGGATCTCGCCGCCGGCCGACGGCGCGGTATAATAGCCCATCAGACCATGGTGGCAGTCGTCGATACAATTCAGGCAAAGCACACATTCTGCCGTTCGAATCCGGCCGGTCGGCTGACAGGCGCCCTCGCAGTTTTTCTCACACAGGTGACAGTCGGTGCATTCTTCCCTGGATTTGCCGATACGCCAGATGGAAAAACGACCCAAGACGCCAAATAGCGCCCCCAAGGGGCATACAAAGCGGCAGTAAAAACGCGGCCGGATTACATTCAACAGCACCGCTGCGGTAAATATGGATGCGATCAGCCAGGTGCCGGCATAAAGCCGTGGGGTGCTCGAGGCCGGCAGAGTTGTGTGGTCGATCAACGGCAAAAGTATCAAATTCATCGAGCGGTAGACCAGCGGGATGGGGTCCAGCAACCCGATTTGAAGTGATGCCACCGGGCGCCAGTTACCGTGGAATAAAAAGCTGGCCAAGACCCAGCTGCCGCCAATGACGAAAACTGCCAGGATGGTTTTCGGGGCATTTAAATGTGCCTGGCGGACCGTCAGGATGATTAGCGCTATCAGACCCAGAAACAGCACTACCGCAAACCCCGCAGGGGTTGTGCGCGGTAGACGCAGCGCATCAACTGCCAGTGAGGTCGCAGCCATAATCAGCAGAAAAATGAGGATCCAGTATTTTAATGACTGTGCCGGATGGTAACGATTGAGCGCCAATTTGGCCTTGATCTTGCGTTTGCGCCGGGCCATATATCCGACAAAATGGTGAATCGTTCCAAACGGGCACAGCCAGCCGCAGAAAAATCGGCCTAGAATGATCGTCAATACGACCGTGGCCAGGCCCCACACCAGACCGGCATAGAGCGTGCGGGTCGTCAGCAGGGTGCCCAGACCCACCAGCGGGTCTAACTGGAGGATCCAGTTGACCGGCCATCCGCGCAGCTGGAACCAGCGTTCGCCCAAGGTGGCTGCCAGGCAAAACCACAGAAATAGAATAAGGAAAAATACCTGGCAGATTCGGCGGGTGGTTATAATATTCATTTTTAGAAATGTGCGCTTTAAACAGAATTAAAAACGTTATTTGCCTTTCTGTTTCGGCGTACGGCCCACGGCGCACGGTTCAAGGTTAAACGATCTATTCCTTATTTGCCTTATGCCTTGCGCCTCTGGCCTTGTATCCTTTCTATAGAGATTCCATCACCGGATTAAGGGACCTGAAATCGGCGGTGCCCAGTCCGGCTGCTTCTGCTTTTTTAATAAAAGGGAGATCTGCAACGGTTCTATCGAGCAGAGTGGCGCCATAGGCGTCGGCGGCCACCTGATCCGTGCTGACAATCATGGTATGAGTATTCTTTAAATCCGAGAGCGAGCCACCCGTCGGGCCGTTGTGCATCATCGTGGTGGTGCCGTCCAGAACCACCAGGGTCGGCTTTATCATCATGGCCAGCTCTTGAATGATCGTGTGAATGTCCTGATGAAATATATTGCGTCGCCCGCCCAGCAACCCGTACCAGTTCTTCATGATCATGGATGCCCCGCTGCGATGATGGTCCTTGACCGGTGCGGTTCCGATAATTTTATCAACGCGGCTCAACGGATCGAACAACACCGGCCAGTTACGAATCAGCCGCGCTTGCGGCAGGCTATACGGTTTAAAAAAATCCTTTTGCGGCAACACGATAGTTGCCCCGGCCGAGCGGGCGGCCGGCTCGATACCGGTTAAGCGGAAGCAACTGGCCGGATCGTTGATCGGGTTGTCCGTTACCATGACCGATTCGGCTCCGGCCTTAAAGCACAAGCGGGTCAGTGCCGTGACCATATCTGGATGGGTGGTTGCAGATAGCATGGGCGCTGATGCAAAGGCTGCATTCACCTTGAGCAGAACCCGATCTCCCTTTTTGACAAACGCCTCCAGACCGCCGATGCTTTTCAAGGCCAACGCCAGGGTCGCAGATCTGCGGTCTCCGCGCACGATACCCATCCGCCCGGCGAGGTCCGGCATCGAATAATCCGGTATCTGAAGTGTTGCTGCGTCTGTTGTCTGACCCCCGGGCCCGGTGCTGTCATAAAACCAGTAACCGATGGAACAGGCAACCACAATGGATGCCCCGGCTTTGGCCGAGCGCACCATGAATTGGCGCCGGTTTAAATGATGATCGTTCAAGTCTCAGCCTCTATGATAAAATCTTTTATAGAAAGTAACGCTTTACAGCTAAAATATTTAATACCAACCACGAAAATACGAAATTTAAGAAGCACGAA
>JASFGH010000284.1:0-5733 GCA_050123865.1 Desulfobacterales bacterium
GGAATTTTACGCTTTTTCAGTTCACGGAAAATGTCCGGCGAGTGGACGTCACCGGCATGATCGACGGTAACATTGATTTTAAATTCATCAACCAGGCGCAAAAGCGCAGCGATATCATCTGTTTTATGAACATGGGCGCGCAGGCGCAGTTTACGTCCCAGTAAATCCTGCAATACCCTGTCTTCGGCTGAAAAGACAATTTCTTGCTTTTTGCTGCCCCTGGCTCTGTTGTACCGTCGTATTTTTTGACGTACCTCCTCCAGACGGCCGCGCAACATGGCCATGGCGCCCATGCGGGTTGTCGGCCGTTTACCTTTCCAGACATTTGTTTTTATGGGGTTAAATCCAAACGCAGCTTTTAATCCGGCGCGACTGATCAGAGCGTCTGTGCTGGAACCGGCATAATTGCGAATGACCGCTGAAAGACCGCCGATAATATTGCCGCTGCCGGGCAACACACACGAATACAACACGCCCATTTGCACTGCATCTTTGAGTGCCTTGTCATCCATTTGAATTGAATCCAGTACATCGGTCAGCGCCAGAATGGAATCCCGATGCTCGTTGGCCTCTCCTTCGGTATTGGGCTCGCCGGCCCGTTCCATGCCGATATGGCTGTGCGGATCGACAAAGGCGGGGGTGAGCACCTCAAATTCTCCCAGGCAGCGACCCTTTTTGGTTTGTGAAACAGCAGCGATATTTTTACCATTAAATACGAGATGGGCATTCGAAACGATTTTTTTCCCGGTATAGATTTTTTTGGCGGAGATAAAATTCATGGCGCTTCCTTTCAGCAGGGTTAAAATTTCAACATCCGTTTTTCGCGAAAGAGGATCGGTTTATAGCCAAACAGGCCGCCCAGATGATGCAGAAAAGCATGTTGTCCGTTCTGCTCCCAGAGGTCACCAATGGCCGCATCTATTTTTTTGTATTGCTGCTCATTTTCCTGAAGTGATAGCGGGCCGTAAAATTTTGGCATTTCTGCCAACGTCTCGCTGATCAGGTTCAGCCACATCTGGCTGACCCCCATGATATAATAGGGCCAGCTCCTTTGGATAGCTGCGGGCCAGCTGGCGTCGCTGGTATCTTCAATCCGGGGCCGGATGATCTGATTCGGCTCATCATAGCGCTCTTGGACAACAACACCTGTGATGATCATCTCTGCCAGCAATTCATTTGCGCGTATCTTCGTAAACACCTGATAGGCTGTTTCGGCAGATGCATAAAAAATGAAGCTAAACTGATGACCGATCTCATCCCGGACGGCGCGACGATGAAATCGCCAAAGATCAATGTTGTCTTTGTATTGTACTAAAACCGGCCCAATAATTTTGTCCGCGATCAACAAATCCCAGTACCATTCGACCGGTTGTTTTTCCGGCCATTGCAAGCGAAAGCTGGCATACCACCAGCCAGCGGATGAAGCGATTTCAGCCGACGGCGGTGCAATCGTTGCAGCTGATTTAACCGGGCCCGGTGTGGCACAACCTGCCATCATCACCATCCCAAAAATAAGGGTCCCTGTCACCAACAGAGACCTGAATTTATTGAACACCATTGCCTTCCTTTCGTTGCGTCATCGTTATTGAACTTTAAGGTTTAGGACTGCCGGTTCAGGGAATCAGACGCATCCGTTTGGTGTGAAAATCTCTGGCAAGCGCACCATTATCCACCAGGAGCTCGGAGAGCCTTTTTTTAATGGCCGCATTGCCTTGAGCCTTGTATCCTTTCAGGTTTTCGGCAAAATCCGGTATCCGATAAAGAAAATGTCCGATGGCTTCTGAGGTCGGGCGTCGTATGTTGACACCGTATTTCAGGCGCGCCAGCAAAAATCCGTTAATTTCCTGTTCAAACTGACCTCGCATGGGCAGCGCCAGGTAAGGTTTGCGCAGGTAAAAAGATTCGGTCATGAGCGTAAAACCGGCAGTTGCCATAACCGCTTTGCAGGATGCCAGGTCATTCAAAAAGCCGTCTTTGCTGAATGCTTTATAATTTAAATTTTTGTGTGTGCCCTTTTTTTCAGCACCGTAGACGATAAAGGATTCACGGGAGAAAGCGTTTAATCGTCTTAAGAAGGATTCAAACCCGCTGGTCAGATAGACTAAAATATGGTCGCCGGATGTGGATTGAAGGGATAAGACTTCTTGCCGCAAAATCGGCGGAAAGAAAAAAGTGCGGTTATTCTGGGGAGCACCGTAGTAGAAAGTGGTCACCAGTGACACATCCGGTCGCGGCACCATGGCCCGGATGATGGTCTTTGTCATTTTCCGCTCGGCCTGCAGGCGGGCCGGACAGGGATAGGACATATACCGCAGGCGGTGCTGGTTGTCGATGGTGATCAGCGGCAGGTCATAGTGGTTGGCCAAATAGGCGGTCATGGGCTCAAAATCGGTTATGACGCAGTCGGGTCGAAATTTTTTAAAAATATCTTTCCGCAGCGACTGAAGCTTTTTGTGGCCTTCGGGCAATCGTTTCAGGTTGTCGGTAAATGTTTTTACCTTCGAAACCCGGTTATCCAGGCTGGCGATGTGCAGCCCTTCGATCTCGAACACATCAAAATCATCTTTGAGGTTGGCATAGCCACGATCGTAGCTGACGACCTTGACTGCGTGTCCTGCAGACTGCAGATGGGTGAGCATCTCGCGGGATCTGGAAGAATGGCCTGATCCCTCGCCGGATACGCCGTAAACGATCTTCGCCATTTTTTTCCACCCCTGTTATCCGTTCGAAATTTAAACCGAGCCTCGTGCATTCCAGGTGCCTGAAGCCGTATATGCGGATAGGATTTTGCGTATCAGGTTCTTTTAAAACGTTCCAGTTGGATGGTCACAAGGTTGATGGGATCCGGACATTGCAATTGAATGGTATCGCCCTGCCACCATGGCAAAGCACCGCCGAATTGAAATGTCTGCAGGCTGGGGAAAATATCGTGGTAAAACCAGCCACATAAACCCGCCGGGTCATGGCAGCTGATGTCAAAGCTTTCGCCCGCTTTATGCCCCGCACTACATTCCCCTTTTACGCTGGAAATAGTCGCCTTGACGGCATAGCCTATTTTGGGATCTTGCGCCATCTTTTATCCTCCTTCAAAACTGGTTCCATAAACTTCATCTTTTGCCCGATGACTGCGTGACGAGATGTTGCTTATTTTTGGAAGGTTTCTTACTACATATAATTGTTTTTGATCACCGCTTCCCGTGGCTTTAATTTAATGGTACCCGGACCATCGGACTCAATGTAAAGCACAAAATCATCGTAAAGTCCGCCCAACAATATGTCTATCCTGCGAGTTCGTTTGATAAAAATCCCGTTTTTGTCATAAACAATATCACCCTTATTGTTTTTAACAATCGTAATGGCAAAGAGGTCCTGCTTACCGACTTTGACAGAAAAACGGTCACCCAATTTAAAGCTGCTGTCAACGAGCTCATTTTTATGAATGAATATACCTTTGCGATCTGAGTCGTAATTGGCCACGGGCAAACCGGCAATGTCGTTTTCTGATACCATTGATTCTTTTCTTTGGCACAACGGTTTAATATCTGCCCATATCATGAAGCGCCGGCAGTTTCCATGGCAAAATTGGGGAATCAAGTACCCGCTCCGATTTGACAGACCCACAGTCATCCATTAAAATTTTAGATATGATCGTGCATAAATCAAAAGCATTCTGGATCGCCGGCAGCATATTTCTGCTGACATTTTCCGTCCTTTTCAGCATTCGTTTGGGCATACTGGAGAAAATTTTTTTCCGGCCGCGATCGCTTTCTGTGGCCTCAATCGATACGGTTTCTGAGCGCAACACCTGGATGAACATCTTCCAGGATGAGCGCAAAATCGGTTTTTCCCACACCCGTTTTGATATGGAGCCGACCGGATACCGGTTAACCGAAAACGTGCATATGCGCATCAATACCATGGGGATGATCCAGAATATCAGCCTGAACACCAAAAGCCGTCTGAATCCAGATTTTACGCTGCAGGCGGTTGATTTTGAAATCAGCTCAGGCCGGTTCCGCTTTTCCGTTGAGGGTGAGGTTGACGGAAATAGCCTGCGGGTGACAACCCGGAGTGCCGGTGCGAGTCGTGAGCTGGAAATCCCGCTTAAAGAAAAAATTTATTTGATGAACGGTATCATGGATGCAGTAGCCGCCACCAAACTGCAAGCCGGTGACAAATACGCGTTTAAAATTTTCGATCCGGCCTCCATGGGGCGGGTTGATGTCATTGTGGATGTAATCGGTCCGGAACGCATTGAGATCGGGGGCATCGATCAATCGGCCACGAAAATTTCTCTAAATTTCAAGGGTGTCTCCCAGTTGGCCTGGATTGGTAAAGATGGAGATGTCATCAAGGAAAAAGGATTGCTGGGTATCAGCTTGATAAAGACCGACCGCACGGATGCCCTTAACGGGCTGTCCCTTCAGTCGAGCCAGGACCTGACAACGTTTGCTTCGGTGGCCTCGAATGTCCAGCTTGAAAATGCGGATGCCCTCAAGGTCTTGCGGGTAAGGCTCGAGGGAATACCGTTCGAGAAGCTGCAGCTGCACGGAGGCAGACAATCTTTGAACGAACAGGTGCTGACGGTAAAAAAGGAAACGCTGAGCCATCTGGCCTCAGAGCTTAAAATTGAAAATCTGACAGCTTTACAGAAAGTATTCTTAAGACCAGGGCCGTTCATTCAATCTGACCATCAAAAAATCCGGGATTTAGTCCAGGAAATTTTAAAAGACGATCCCGCTGCCGATCCGCTGACCCGGGCCGAAAAACTGATGAACTGGGTATATACCCAAATTGAGAAGCGGCCGGTTCTATCGCTGCCCGATGCACTTTCCACCCTTGAAAACAAAGTCGGTGATTGTAATGAGCACGCGGTACTGCTCGCCGCACTGGGCCGGGCGGCCGGTATCCCTACCCGCATCGAGGCCGGCCTGGTGTACCTAAAGGGCCGCTTCTACTATCATGCCTGGAACCTCATGTATCTGGGCCAGTGGGTCACGGTCGATCCGGTTTTCGGCCAACTGCCGGCAGATGTCAGCCATCTGCGCTTGGCAACCGGCTCACCGGAACGGCAACTGGATATCATGGGGGTGATCGGCAACATTCATATAACCGTCTTGAATTAGTCCGTTGTCCGTTGTAAACTGCAAAAAATTGTCATTCGGATTCGTAATCTTCTACCGACAATGGACTACAAACAACGGACTATTTCTTTTTGTTAGAACTTCGATAAAGTTTGCCGGAATTATGCTATAATACAAAAAAGACATTATGATTGAACTAACAGACCTGACAAAAAAATACGGTGATTTTAAAGCCGTCAAGGATCTGAACCTGCGTGTTAAAAAAGGTGAGGTGTTCGGTTTTATCGGCCCCAATGGCGCCGGTAAGACCACAACCATTAAAATGATGAGTGGCATTCTGGAACCTACCAATGGCAAAGTATTCATATCCGGTATCAACATGCAGGATGCACCTGAAAAAGCAAAAAGTAAAATTGGCTTTATTCCGGATCGGCCATACCTTTACGAAAAACTCAGTGGCATCGAATTTTTGAAATTCACCGCTGACCTGTACGGGGTACCCGAAGAAACCTTTCAGGCATGCGCCTATGAGATCCTCAAGGACTTTTCACTGGTAGACTGGGCGAACGAGCTGATCGAATCCTATTCCCATGGCATGAAGCAGCGTCTGATCATGTCGGCTGCCCTGCTGCACGATCCGGAGGTGATT
>JASFGH010000285.1:0-5708 GCA_050123865.1 Desulfobacterales bacterium
AAGCTCGCCACAGCCTTACTGCCGCAAACGAAACGGCCCCGCAAAAAGATGTTCGGCGGGATCCACCTCGAATCGGTGTATTTGTTTGCAATTGCGGCATCAACATCGGCGGTGTGGTCGATGTTCCCGCTGTGGTCGAAGATGCCAAAACGCTGCCAAACGTGGTGTATGTCGAAGAAAATCTGTTTACCTGCTCCCAGGACACCCAGGACAAAATAGCAGCGGTCATCAGGGAAAAAGGCCTGAATCGCATCGTGGTTGCTGCCTGCACTCCACGGACTCACGAGGCACTTTTTCAGGAAACATTGACTGGTGCGGGTCTGAACAAGTATCTGCTGGAAATGGCCAACATTCGCAATCAGGACTCCTGGGTCCACGCCAACAACCCCGATGCAGCCACCCAAAAGGCTAAAGATCTCGTGCGCATGGCAGTGGCCAAGTCTTCGTTACAAAGCCCGTTGCTGCAAACCGAATTGCCGATCAATCATTCCGCGCTGGTTGTGGGCGGCGGTGTTGCCGGCTTGACGGCCGCGCTGGCTCTGGCCCGTCAAGGATATCCGGTGCACATCGTTGAGCAGTCGGATCTTCTCGGCGGTAATGCCCGGCGGCTCCATCACACTTACCGGGGAGAAAATATTTCAGACCATTTGCATGAACTTAGCGAAGAGATCAGATCAGATGATCGGATCACCGTTCACATGGAAACCCGTATCTCGAATGTTGCCGGTTTTATCGGTAATTTCAAGACCGAGCTTTTAAAACATTCAGGGTCTGAGACCATTGAACACGGTGTTGTCATCCTGGCCACCGGTGCCAAGGAACATCAGACCGATCAATATTTATACGGCCAACATCCCGCTGTGGTCACCCAGCTGGAATTGGATCAGCTTTTCAAACAGGATGATCCCCGATTGAAAAAGGCAAGCCACGTCGTGTTTATCCAGTGCGTGGGTTCGCGGGAACCGGACCGGCCTTATTGCTCGAAAGTGTGCTGCACGCATTCGGTTAAAAGTGCTCTGCAATTTAAAGACCTAAACCCGGGCGTCAATGTCTATGTGCTCTATCGTGATATCCGCACCTACGGCAAACGGGAAGATATTTACCGTGAGGCCAGGGCGCGCGGGGTGCTTTTTTTCAGATATGATCCGGACCGAAAGCCGTTCGTCAAAGCGGATGGAAACCTTGTGGAGGTCATTTTCAACGACCCGGTCCTGGACCGGAATTTCTCCGTGCCGGCGGATTTTGTCTGTCTGGCCACCGGTATTGATTCCAATCACGATCTGGAATTGACCCGTAAATTCAAGGTCCCCCTGGATGAAGACGGATGGCTGCAGGAAGCCCATCAGAAACTCAGACCGGTGGATTTTGCCAATGATGGTATTTTTGTTTGCGGTATGGCGCACTATCCCAAACCCATCGAAGAAAGTATTGCCCAGGCCCGCGCTGCCGCATCAAGGGCGTTGACTGTTTTGGCCATGGACAGCATCAAAGTCGGCGGGGGTGTTTCTTACATTGAACCCGAGTTGTGCTCGGGATGCCTGGGATGCATCGAGGTTTGCCCTTTTGGCGCCATTGCGTTTGACGCCGAGCGCAGGATTGCAGAAGTCAATCCGGCACTGTGCAAGGGCTGCGGCGCCTGTTCGGCCGCCTGCCCTTCGGAAGCGCCGGACTTAAGAGGCTTTAACAATCAACAGTTATACGCCCAGATTAAGAGCGCCCTGGCAGCCTGAAAGGAGATCCCTCCATTGGAATGCTGGAATAATGGAATAGTGGAAGAATGGACTAAGGAGCGAATATGAAACCACAGAATTTTGAACCCAAGATCATTGCCTTTCTGTGCAACTGGTGCACATATGGTGCGGCGGACCTGGCCGGCGTCAGCCGCTTGAGCCACCCGCCCAACATTCGGGTGATTCGGGTGATGTGCTCGGGTACCGTATCACCGCATCATATCCTGCGGTCGTTTCAATGTGGAGCAGACGGTATTCTGGTCGGCGGCTGACATCTCGGTGATTGCCATTACCTGTACGGTAATTATATGACGGTCAAACGCATGCGGGTGTTGCAGCAGCTTCTCAAATTTGTCGGGCTGGACGGACGCCTGCATCTGGAATGGATCTCTTCGGCCGAAGCCCAGAAATATGTGCGGGTGGTGACCGAATTTACCGAAAAGATAAAGGTTCTGGGACCGAACCCGCTGAAAGGGTATACCGAAAAGATTGAGGCTTTAGGGCCGAGAGCCCTCTCCGGTCCAACCCACAGGGATATATTTCTGCAAAAGCAACGGCCGACTGCCACAAAGCGTAAGATTAAAATTGCATAAGGAGATGGAAATGATAGAAGAGGTGAAAACCTGGCTTCAGGAGGGCAGGGTGGATATTTTTCTGGGGTACCGCATGATGGAAGGGCATCCGCTGCCTCATGTCTTCGTAAAAGATAGATTGCAGGAGGTCGATGAATTGATCAGTGGCGATGCCCGCTACCCGCTGGAAAAATTGGCCGCCGGAATTGCGGCCGGACAACCGGACATCAAAATCGGTATGCTGGCACGGGACTGCAACAAGCGCGCCTTGAATGTTTTGTTCGTTTGGAACCAATTGGATTCCGGACAGCTCGAGACCCTCGACATTAATTGCTGTCCTTCCAATCTCAAAGACGGGGCTCAATGTTCATATTTAAAACCGCCCAAAACCGGATTCCATAAAAAACGGGTCGGTATCGATAATCAATCGGACCCTGAAGGTTTTGAAACCTATGATCAGCAGGAACGCTTTACACGCTGGATGAATGAATTCCAACGGTGCATCAAATGCTACGGTTGCCGCAATATCTGCCCGGTTTGCTTTTGCGAGGAATGCAGTCTGGAGCACCCGGATCTAGTTAAGACCGGAGATTTGCCTCCGGAGATTCCGATTTTCCATTTGGTCAGGGCGGTGCACATGGCCGGTCGCTGTGTTGACTGCGGACTGTGCGAAGAGGCCTGTCCGGTTGATATTCCCTTGCGCTTGCTTTATCGCAAGGTCAATCAAATCGTCTCAGATATTTTCGATTACCGGCCCGGTTCAAATACTGACCAATCGCCGTTCAGTGTCCTGGGAGAAACGCCACCAGAACCTGAACCACTCAAAGCTGTGGAAGGATGAATTGAAAACAAGCTAGTATTAGAGGGAATGATTGAAGCGAATATCAACGAAACGCTTAACGTGACCCGCATGAATAATTTTTCATTAATTTTTTTATGGTTTTAGGCTTTCGTGCTTTCGTGGTGTATTCTTTTTGCTACTGAACAAGGAGTATAAAACATGGAAGTTAAATATGTCCCTTCGGTATGTTCTTATTGCGGAACGGGTTGCGGTGTGCTCTTTGAAGTCATCGACGGAAAAATAACCGAGACCTTGCCGTTAAAAACCCATCCGGTCAATGAAGGACGGCTGTGCATCAAGGGCTGGAATCTGCATGAATATGTCAACAGCTTTATGCGCCTGAAAGCCCCGCTGATCAAAACCGGCGGACGATTTCGTCGCGTCTCCTGGGATCAGGCCATTCAGGTGACCGCCGAGCGGTTCACGGACATCATTGCCAAACACGGGCCCGACAGCGTCGGCGTGCTGGTTTCGGCCAAAATCACCAATGAGGAAAATTATATCGCTCAGAAGTTTGCCCGGGCCGTCATTGGCACCAACAACGTGGATCACTGCGCGCGTCTTTGACATTCCTCCACGGTGGCCGGTCTGGCCGCCGCATTCGGCAGCGGTGCCATGACAAATTCCATCGCTGAAATCGAAGACGCAGGCTGTATTTTCGTCATCGGCTCCAACACCACAGCCTGTCATCCATTGGTAGCACGAAGAATCCTGCGCGCCAAAGACAAGGGTGCCAGGCTGATCGTCGCCGACCCACGCAATATCCACCTGGCCCGGTTCGCAGACGTCGCCGTCAATCATCGACTAGGCAGCGATGTGGCCCTGCTGAATGGAATGATGCACATCATTATCCAAAACAACTGGTATGATCAGGATTACATTTCTCAAAGAACCGAAGGCTTCGACGAACTCAAGGAGGCTGTTGAAAGGTATACGCCCGAAAGGGTTCAATCCATTACCGGGGTTAATCCAGTGGACCTTGAATGCATGGCCGGACTGTATGCCAACAATCCACCGGCCAGTTTGCTTTACGCCATGGGTATCACCCAGCACACAAGCGGGGTCGATAACGTCAAATCCTGTTGCAACCTGGCGCTTTTGTGCGGCAATGTAGGCGTACACGGCGGGGGAGTCAACCCGTTGAGAGGCCAGAACAATGTTCAGGGCGCCTGCGATATGGGCGGACTGCCCAATGTCTTTCCGGGCTATCAGCCGGTCAATGACGAGAAAATCCGACAAAAATTTGCAACCGCCTGGAAAACGGACCTTCCCGAGCGGGCCGGCTATACGGTCACCGAAATGGTTCAGATGATGATTGAGGGCGATTTAAAAGCCCTGTATGTGATCGGCGAAAACCCCAAACTCAGTGACGCCGATCGCAATCATTTAAACAAAGCACTGGCCAATCTGGATTTTTTGGTGGTCCAGGGCCTCTTTTTGTCGGAAACCGCCCAGGTGGCCGATGTGGTACTGGCGGCTGCATCGGTTGCCGAAAAAGAGGGCACCTTTACCAATACGGAGCGCCGTTGCCTGCGCATTCACAAAGCCATAGAGCCCATTGCCGACACCCTGCCCGACTGGCAGATTATCGCCAAACTCTCAGGCGCCATGGGCTATGAAATGGATTACACCGGTACTGAAGAAATCTTCGATGAATTGGCAACACTGACACCGAAGAGCTACGGTGGCATGTCCTACGCGCGTCTGGGTATCGATGGCCTGCAATGGCCGTGTCCCGATTCGAATCATCCCGGAACACCCTATCTGCACAAAGATGAGTTTGCCCGCGGCAAAGGCCAATTTCATGCCATCGAATATCGTGATCCGGCCGAGCAGCCGGATGAGCAATATCCGTATTATCTGACCACCGGCCGGATGTTTGCCCATTTTCATACCGGTACCATGACGCGGGTTTCCGATCACCTGGACAGCGAGCAGAAAACGGGCTATGTGGAGATGAATCCCAAGGATGCCGTGGAATTGGATATTAAAGAGGGAGAAATGGTCAGCCTTTCATCGCGCCGGGGCACCATCGAAGCACCGGCGAAACTCAGCAGCGAGGTTGGACCCGGCGTGCTGTTTGTGCCCATTCATTTCGGCGAAAACCCGGCCAATATGCTCACCAATCCGGCCTGCGACCCGGTGGCCAAAATCCCGGAATTCAAGGTGTGCGCAGCCAACATTCAAAAATTGTCTGCTATAAAGTAAAATTTTTGACGTCAACTGTTCTGCCGGAGGTCCAAGATGAATATTTGCAGCAGTTTCGACGGTTCGCAGACACCACAGAAGGCATCGAAGTTGACCCGGCCGCAGCAGATTTGAGCGGATGCCCCCTTCAAATGCGCATGCTCTATGCGTTAAAAATGAGCTGCCATACTCATCCAATCGATTTAAATTTTCTATAGATCGGTGCAAATATATTGAAATTATCTATTTGACCTATTAAAATTTTGGATGTATAAAATTATTTTGAGCATATTCTCACAATTTATCGTTCCGATACAGCGGGAGCGAACAGAAGATTACAAATCAGCTGATTAACCGCATAAAAAAACATAGGAAAAA
>JASFGH010000286.1:0-5708 GCA_050123865.1 Desulfobacterales bacterium
GACCAGGCGGCCGCATTAAACCCCGATGAAATTGAAAGCGAACTGATCAAAAAGAAAAAGGCATCGATTCAAAAACTTCTGGAGACGCTATAAAAACGCCGCCATGACCACTAAACGCATTCTCATCCTCGCTCCGCTTGTGCTCACCGCGATCCTGCTGCAGTCCTATTTCTGGGTGCCCACCTATGAACAACAGGCCAAGCGCAATCCCCAGCGTTTGAATCAGTATATCAATGCCTCGATTGGCGATGCCGCCATTCTGAATCCGATTCTATCAGCCGACAGTGCCAGCAGCGAAATCACCGATAAGGTCTTTGAAGGCCTGATTGACCGGGATGAAGAACTGCGTTTCAGGGGAAGATTGGCAACCTCCTGGGTCATTTTTGAGGAGGCCTTTTTTTATGTAAATGATACCGCCGACGTTCCCGGCCTGGGTCAGGCCAGCCCCCAGGCCATCATCGATCTGATCCAAGCGGCCCGGCTAAAGAAATATCCAGCGTCTGCTACACTTCAAAAAACGCTGGACAACATCGAATCGGTCACATTGATTCCCGCACGCACCGAGCGTGTGACCGAGCAGATCAGGGATCCATCTGACGACCAAAAGAATGCAAAAATCGACATTACGGTGGCGGCACCGGCCAGAATCAAGCTCAATCTAAAAACAGTTGATCAGGATCTGTTTGTCAATCTCAGCCAGATTCTGGGTCAAAATTATTTCAATAGTTTTGCCGGGGCAAAATATCTGGTGACCGCCCCGGCGGTTGATGCGGAACAGCTAAACGCCCTGGTCCAAAAATTTCTGCCTGCGGTGGAACACAACCCTGTAATTGAATTTCAATTGCGGCCAAATGTTAAATTTCATGACGGCCATACTTTTGATGCCCATGATGTCAAATTTACCTACGATGCCATCATGGACCCCAAAAACCTCTCACCCCGCATCGCCGACTACGAGCCGGTTAAAAAGGTGCTGGTCATCGACCCGCTGACCGTGCGTATTGTTTATAAACGACTGTATTCACCGGCCATCGGAACCTGGGGCATGGGTATCCTGCCCGAACATATTCTAAATGACGCCGTATTGAAAAAAGAAGCGCTCAAGCTGGGCAAAGATCCGCGGTCATTTTCGATGCGCCAAAGCAGCTTCAACCGCCACCCCGTCGGTTGCGGGCCCTTTGTATTTCGAGAATGGGTGTCCGATCAATATATCACCCTCAATCGCTTTGAGGATTACTGGGAGGGGCCGCCCCATTATCAAAAATATGTTTTCCGCGTCATTCCGGATTTGCTCACTCAGGAAATGGAGTTTTATGCCGGCACCATCGACAGTTACGGCGTGCAGCCGCACCAGGTCAAACGTTTAAAGGGCGATCCTCAATTCCAGAGTTTTTCCGGCACCTCATTTGGCTTTTCCTATATCGGATATAACATGCGGCGCGAGCCCTTTGATGATCGACGGGTTCGACAGGCCTTGAGCTTGGCTATTGATGTTGACAAAATTATCGAATATGTCCTGTACAATCAGGGAGAGCGTATCACCGGCCCGTTCCCCAAACAGACCGATTTTTACGATCCGAATATCAAACCCGTGCCTTATGATCCCCAAGGGGCACTGAAATTACTGGCTGAAGCCGGCTGGACACGCAACACCGATGGATGGCTTGAAAAAAACGGCAAGCGACTGCAGTTTAAACTGATTACCAACAATGGTAATGACATTCGCAAAGCGATTCTGGCCATTGCCCAGGATTCATGGAAACAAATCGGCGTCGATGTGCGCACCGATCTGGTGGAATGGGCCGTCTTTATTCAGGAACGCGTCAACAAATTGGACTTTGACGCCCTGGTTTTGGGTTGGTCGATGGGAATAGACCCTGATCTATACCAGATCTGGCATTCCAGCCAGACCGGCTATAACCAGCTGAATTTTGTCGGTTTCAAGAACAAAGAAGCCGATCGCCTGATTATTAAAATCAGGCAGGAATATAATCACGAGCAACTGGTCGAATACTGCCACCGGTTGCATGACATCATCGCGTATGAGCAACCCTACACGTTTTTGTTTGTCAGCCGATGGACGGCCATTTTGGATAAACGCATTGTCATCAAAGAATTTGATAATGACGCCAACATCGTTTATCGGAAAATCACCCCGACCAAAACGGGTAACTATACGTTTCATTTCAACCGTTGGATCAAACTGGCACAAGCGCCTGAATTTGAGCCCTGATCCATCTTAAACATCGGTAGAGAATATGATCTCATTTATCGGCCGCAGTATGGTTCAAAAAATCGTTACGCTGTTTTTTGTTTCAATCGTATCGTTTTTGATTATCCACCTGGCCCCCGGTGAGCCCAGCCAGGTGGATCCCCTGAATCCCAAATTCACGCGCGAAATGGTGGAACGGTTTCGCTCGGAATTTCATCTGGATAAACCGCTTTACCGGCAATATCTGTATTTTTATCGTGACCTGTTCAGCGGCAAGACCATCTCCTGGAAAGACAATCAGCCGGTTTTTAAAAAGATATGGGAGCGGTTTCTCAACAGCCTGCCGCTGTTTATCGTCGGAACGATTCTGACCTGGACGATCTCATTCCCGGTGGGCATTCGCTCGGCCATCTTTAGGGGCGGCATTTATGACCGCAGCTCAACATTTTTTTCTTATTTACTAATATCGATTCCCGGGTTTTTTTTCGCCTATATCCTGATTATTTTTGTCGTCAATCAATTTCACGTGCCGGTCATCGGCATGGAAACCTTTGGCATAGGTGATACCACCTGGTTGAACAGAGCCATGGACCGCATCTGGCACATGTTGCTGCCGTCGCTCTTGGGCGCGACCGCCGGCATCGCCGTCCTGTCGCGCTACGTGCGCAGCCAGATGCTCGAAGTTGAGGGCCAGGATTATGTCCGCACCGCCAAGGCCAAAGGTCTGGCACCCGATCAGGTGCATTATAAACACGCTCTGCGAAATGCCCTGCTGCCGTTTGTGACCATGTTTGGACTGATCCTGCCCGGTCTGATTGGTGGATCGGTGATCATCGAATCGATATTTGCCTGGCCCGGGATGGGCCGAATGGCTTACGAGGCCATTCTGGCGCGCGACTATCCGATTATCCTAACCCTTAACTTTGTCTCCGCCGTACTGGTGTTGATCGGAACCTTTATTTCAGACCTACTGTATTTGGTGGTCGATCCCAGGATTCGCTTGTGATGGAAAACACATCCATTCATAGCCAAAACGTGCTGGAAGAACCGCTGGCACCCAAACGAACTCGCCTGGAGGAGTTCTGGCGGCTGTTCAGGAAAAACAGACTGGCCATTGCCGGTATGATTTTTTTCATTCTTTTTTTCGCCCTGGCCATTGTCGGTTTTGGGCTAACACGCGGCAGCGCCCCAATCTTAGATCCGGCCCTGGTGCGTTTGCAGGATAAATTACGCCCGCCGCTGGCCCTGCCCAACCTGGAACGGTTGCAGCCCTATGAAATCCCCAAACTGGGCATTTACATTTTTGGCACAGATGACCTCGGGCGCGATGTCTTTGCCAGAATGCTGCAGGGATCCTGGGTATCATTGACAGTCGGTTTTGTGGCGGTGGGCATAGCGGTACTAATTGGCATATTTTTAGGGGGTATTGCCGGTTACTACGGCAACCGCCATATTCGCGTCGGACAGCTATTGGCCGCTGCTTTTCTCGCCATTGGCGCACTGTTGCTGATCAGCAAGCTGCTCTGGGCCGGATCTGTATTGCTCATTTGCGGTGCTGCATGCATTTTTATTTCGCTTCAAATGAAAAAAGCACAGAAACGTGATACCCGTTCTGCCGCAGCTCGCCTGTGGTATTTTAAGACGATTTCGATGGATACGGTGGTCATGCGATTCGTCGACATCATGCTGTGCTTTCCCAGTTTTTTCCTGATCCTGACAGTAGTCGCACTGCTGCCCGCCAGCATCTACAACATCATGATCGTTATTGGATTAACCAGTTGGATGGGCACTACCCGATTTGTGCGTGCTGAATTTTTGTCACTGCGCGAACAGGACTTTGTGGCCGCCGCCCGGGCACTGGGTCTGAGCAATTTCAGGATCATTTTCCGGCATATGATCCCGAATGCAGTGGCGCCGGTGCTGGTTTCGGCCACTATCGGCATTGCATCCGCTATTCTGACCGAGGCCGGCCTGAGTTTCTTGGGCTTTGGTGTGCCTCCGCCGCATGCCACCTGGGGCAATATCTTATCGGATGGCAAACGCTTTATATTCGATGCCCCCTGGCTGACCTTTGTGCCGGGGATTGCCATCTTAATTGTGGTGTTGTCCTTCAACCTGTTCGGAGAGGGGTTGCGAGATGTGCTCAACCCCAAACTCCGAGAGCGACATTAGCATTTAGAGACAATTCAATCTAAAATACAGTAAGTCATTGGGTGGTTGTCCGTCGTTCGTTGTGAGTTGTTGATAAAGATCGTTTCTGTACATGCAACGGGCCACTGACCACGGACAACTCACCACTACGTAAGCAAAGGTTTTACAAAACAAGTAAAAAACGCAAAAATTGGCGCGCGAGATGGATGAGGGCAAAAACAAACTGCTTTCGGTGGAAGAATTGAAGGTTTACTTTCGCAGTGAGGATGAAGTTGCCCGGGCAGTGGACGGCGTCAGTTTCGACGTTGGCTACGAAGAAACCGTCTGCCTGGTGGGAGAATCCGGTTGCGGCAAGACCGTTACGGCACTGAGCGTCATGGGGCTTATTCCCATGCCACCCGGCGAAATAGCCGGTGGCCGGATTTTATTTCGCGATCAAAATGTGCTCGATTTCGATGATAGCGAAATGCAGAAAATCCGCGGCAACCAGATCGGCATGGTCTTCCAGGAACCCCTGACATCCTTGAATCCCGTTTTTACGATCGGCGATCAAATCGGCGAGGCTATTCAAATTCACCAGACGGCTCCCCAGAACGAAGTCGTCCAACGCAGTGAGCAGCTTTTAAAAGATGTCGGTATTGCCGATCCGGCCCAACGCTTAAAGGACTACCCCCATCAACTGAGCGGCGGCCAGCGCCAGCGCGTGATGATTGCCATGGCACTGGCCTGCGACCCGCAGCTGGTCATCGCCGATGAACCTACCACCGCGCTGGATGTCACCGTTCAGGCCCAGATTTTACGTTTGCTGGAAAGCATTCAGAAAATGCGTTCCATGTCAGTTTTATACATTACCCATGATCTGGGAGTGGTCTCAAAGGTTGCCGATCGCATCTGCGTGATGTATGCGGGCATTATCGCCGAACAGGGTAAAAAGGATGCGGTCTTAAAAACACCCAAACATCCCTATACCCAAGCGCTTCTAGCATCGCTTCCCAATCGCAACAAAAGAGGGCAGCGGCTCTACAGCATCCCGGGAACGGTGCCCAACCCGGCCTATAAACCCAGCGGATGCCCATTTCATCCACGGTGCCAATATGCCATTCAAACCTGTCGTGAACAATTCCCGGGGATGTGTAGCTATGGTGACGCGCACATTGCCCGTTGTCCGGTAATTTTCGATAACGGACGGCAAAACCGGGGTAAATAGGTAAGAAGTGGATTTGATTATCTTATGAATGAAATTCGTTCTGATAACACTACCATTCTTGCGGTTGAGAATCTAAAGAAATACTTTCCCGTTCGCAGAGGGTTTTTTCAGCGCATCAGCAGCTGGGTCCGGGCGGTG
>JASFGH010000287.1:0-5706 GCA_050123865.1 Desulfobacterales bacterium
CGGTCGGCGCCCTGGAAGACAAAATGGGGCTGCGCGCCTCCGATACCACCGATCTCATTTTTGAAGATTGCCGTATCCCAGCCGAAAACCGGTTGGGCAACGAAGGCGATGGTTTTCTAATTGCCATGACGGGCCTTGACGGCGGCCGCATTGGCATTGCCGCCCAATCGGTCGGTGTTGCCCAGGCGGCCTTTGACGCGGCTGTGCAGTACGCCCAGGAGCGGGAGCAGTTCGGCCAGGCAATTTCCAAATTCCAGGGGTTACGCTGGATGATTGCCGATATGGCCACTGAAATCGAAGCGGCCCGGCTGATGACGTTTGCGGCGGCCGAGATGAAGGATCGCGGGGAAAACTACACGGCCCAGGCGTCAATGGCCAAGCTGTTCGCCTCTGAAATGGTCAACCGCACCACTGCTAAAGCCCTGCAGATGCACGGTGGATACGGTTTTACCAAAGAATATCCGGTCGAGCGCTTTTACCGCGATGCCCGCGTATTTACCATCTATGAAGGCACCTCCGAGATTCAACGCGTGGTGATTTCCAATCATGTACTTAAAGACAAGAGAAAACCTTAAGACTGGTTTCAAAACCCTCATCTTTTGCCCGATGCCTGCTTTATAAACCGTTTTAAAAAGAAAGATAATCCAATGTACGATATGATTGCGTCCCGCTACGATCAATTTGTCAGCGATCTTGAAACCGTCGTCAATATCGACAGTGGCAGTCATTATACCGAGGGACTGAATCAGGTCGCCGGTTTTTTCCAGGAGCGCTTTGACCGGATCAGATGGAAGACCACTCGCCATGCGTTTGATGACGGCAAGGTGCCGTGCCTGGAGGTGTCCAACCGGCCGCTTGATGGCGACGATGCGGCCTTGGATCTGCTGTTTATCGGGCACATGGATACGGTTTTTAAAGAGGGAACAACGGCCAGACGCCTCTTTTCGAAGGACGACAAACGGGCCTACGGTCCGGGGGTGTGCGATATGAAAGGCGGTTTAGTGACCATGCTGCATGTGGCCGAAGTCCTGCAGCAGACCGGTACTGCGGATAATATCGCCATTGCCATGGCCTTCAACAGCGATGAAGAAATCGGATCGCGCGTTTCACGCCCGTGGTATGAAAGCCTGGCAAAAAGAAGTCGTTGCGTTTTTGTGTTCGAGCCGTGGCGGGCCACCGGCGAGCGGCTGTTGCACCGCAAGGGCGGCGGTGTTTTTTATGTTACCTGCCACGGCAGGGCAGCTCACGCCGGGGTTGCTCCGGATGACGGCGCCAATGCCGTCATCGAACTGGCCCATCAAATCCTGGCCATCAAAGAGCTGGCCCGCGACGAGCGCGGCACCACGGTCAATGTGACCGTGGTTTCAGGGGGAACGGCTGCCAATGTGATCCCGGACATGGCTAAAGCCAGTGTGGATGTACGTATCGCCGAGCTGGAAGAGGCGCAAAGAATAGAAGATGATTTTAACGCCCTTAGCCATAATATTCAAACACCGGATGTTCGGGTTGAGGTCGCCGGCGGGATCAACCGCATGCCGATGGTGCCGTCTGAAAAAACGATTCAACTATGGGAGCAAATCAAAACCATCGGTGAAGCCATCGGCATCGACATGAAGTTAACGTCCACCGGCGGTTGTTCGGACGGCAACTTCACGGCCTCTCTGGGCATTCCCACAATCGATGCCATGGGGATCCGCGGCGGCGGCGCTCACGGTCTGGACGAATACGTCGAGCTGGACAGCATTGTGCCCAACGTGCATCTGATGTGTGAAATCGTCAAAGGATTTGCAGAAGGGCGGATTTCCTAAGATCGCACCAGCAGCCTTTCCTGCCCAGGGGGTCCAAACATATCCTGGCGATTGAAAAAGATTACGGCGTTTTTGGGCCAAGTTGGTTGCGGAGAAAGTAGCCTTTTAATATAAAACTTTTTCAGATCAATTATTAATTATACAAATTGTTCTTTACCAGCCTGCTCCACCCGAGATCTTCAATCTTTAGTAATTGAGCCTTCATTTTCTTTTTACTGACTCAGGCTACGCCTCTTTAACAAGAGGAATGATTCGCAAGGTGACCCTTCTGTTCATGGCATTGTCGGAAGAGATAGGCTGGGATTCACCAAAACCGACGGGACGTATTCGTATAGGGTCGATGCCACGTTGAATCAGGGCATTTTTAACCGCTTCGGCTCTTTGCTCGGATAATTTTTGATTGTAGGCTTCTGAGCCCGTTTGGTCTGTGTGCCCCTCAACCTGTATGGCGGTGTGATTGTATTTTTGAAGAACTGGGACAACACGATCGATTTCAGAATATCCACCGGATTTCAAAACAGCAGAATCGAAGTCGAAAAACACATCTCCCTTGAAAGTTGCCAAAAGAACATCAGTGTTTTCTCGATCCCTTTCAATGCTTGCCTGATTGAAGGCTCTCGATTCTTCAAGGGCAGCATTGAGTTCTGATTCTTGCCGATCCATGTAAGAGCCAACCTGGTGGCCAGCCAACCCACCGACTCCGGCTCCAATCAGTCCACCAATCCATGCCCCAGTATTGCCACCATAGGCACCACCAATGACTGCACCTACAGCAGCGCCTCCCACGGCACCGACTGCTGTACCAGTTTGTTGTCTCTGCGACATCCCGGCACATGCAACCACCAATAACGACAAAACAAAGACGATAAATTGCTTTTTCATTTGTATATTTCCTTTCAAAATTGATTTGTAAAATATCACAACTGAATCTTGAAATTGTAAGTGGTCCCACCACATCCAGAAAGAATCGGTGCAACAATTAATGTAAAAGCGAAATTTCTGATCATTTCTAATCCTTTTCTCCATGATCTCACTGCTAATAAGGGGTATTGCGCAAATATATATTGTTTTAGAATCTTATCAGGTTTGCAAAAATTCTGCAAAGTTTTGAGATCTTGATAGAATTAATTTTGTAAAAGAGGAATATATTCTGAATCAAAAATATGTAACTTTTTTAGCTTATTTACGTTATATATCAAAAGTGGACAAATTCAGAGTATTTTACAACAGATATAAAAACATGCTCTTTGCTTATCTGATGCGCACTAGTGGTGATTATGACCTGTCCGGCGACATCATGCAGGAAAGCTTTACACGCTATCTTGCACGTTACGGCAAAAGCCAATTGAGTGCGCCGCTGCTGTTTCGAATTGCACGTAACGCCCTTACGGATCAACGGCGCAAATTGAATCGGAACACACCATTACGAGACGAAAACGAGCCATCAGGGGGTAATCCGGAGCATCATCTGATGGTCAGAGATGAATACCGACGCACACTGTCTGCCATGCAGCATCTGGATGAAGTTGAAAGAGATTTTTTAAGCCTGGTTGTCAGCAGCGATTTGTCCTACCGTGAAATTGCGGAAATTCACCACACCAGCGAGCAGAATGTAAAGGTGCGAGTTCACCGTGCCCGCGTGAAACTCAGAGGCATCCTTAGGGGGAAGGGATAAAATATGAAGGACCACGTGATCAGCATGTTCATCGATGACGAAATGAATATCGATGAAAAAATTGAGTTCGTCGCTACGGTCCATGCCGATGCGGCGGTGAAAGACGAAACCATCGGTCTTTTGCAGCAGGAAAAATTGATCCACGACCGGGTGGTAGACCGGATTCGCGAAGCCAGCTTCGAAGTGCGGCCCAGACTGGACCTGCGATTCTGGAAACCGGCGACCGCTTTTATGTGCGGACTGGCCGCGGCGCTGATCATTGTATTTTCCACCGAGCCAGAGCCGAAAATCACAACCGTGCCCTATCGATTCGTGCTTTACCAGCCCGATGCTGGTCAGGTAGAGCTTGCCGGCAGTTTCAGCGGCTGGAACACCATCCCCATGAAAAAAATGGGCATCAGCGGTTATTGGGAGATGATCATCGATCTCTATCCGGGTGAACATCATTACAGCTATATTATCGAGGGCAGCCGGCGCATCCCCGACCCGACGATTTTGACGCGCGAGAAAGATGATTTTGGTGGCGAAAATTCAATTTTGGATATACAAAAGAGGATATGAGCCGATGTCTGATTTTCGTATTCTGTGCTTTTCTGTTGATATCCGGCTGCGCCGGACGGTTTTACCGGGTGGAGGACCATAAGGTGATCTTCCATCTTGATCTGCCGGCTGCGCGGCAAGTTGATTTTGCCTATTCCCTCGATGGGTTCAGGTTACACAATGTTCAAAAAAAACAGGACGGCACCTGGGAAATCTCGGTTCCGGCGGACATTGAATTCCGGTATTTTTTTATGGTCGACGGGGCGGTACACCTTCCCGGGTGTGATATCCGGGAAGCCGATGATTTCGGTTACGAAAATTGCATTTTTGATCCCGTCCGTTAACAGTCGATGCCGGATCTCAATGAATTAAGATTTGTCATGAAAACAATCATTCAAAAAACCGGTCTTGCAGCAGGGATACTGCTACTGGCGGCTGCCATTGCCGTCGCGGATGAAGTGGATGAGGACCTTTCCGGAATCGCCTCACCGGCAGTCTTGCAGAGCACACACGGTCTGATTCAATCAGGCCTGGCTTCCGAACAGGCTATTGCGGTAACCCGGGCCATGGTGCAAAATCGGTTCGAAGCACAGCAGATCGCCAGGGCCCATCAGGTGCTTATCAACGCCCGGACGCAGGGCCTGCCGCCCGAACCCATCATCAATAAAGCCTTTGAAGGTATGGCCAAGCAGGTCCAGGCAGGCCGGATTGTCAGTGCAATGGAGGCAGTTCGGGCACGCTATGATTTCGCGCTTCAGCAGGCCGCAAAGCTCAGCGGTCAAAAATCACGGATAGATCAGACGGGGCATGTCATTGCCGCCTGCCTGACCGCCGGGATGGCTCCCAAAGGCATTGAATCCATTACCGATGAACTTCAGCAACGATCCCGCACGATGAAAACCGACCAACGGAACGCCCTGGCACTAGAAACGTATAAAACGGCCAGGGATATGGCTCGTCTGGGCGTATCTCCTTCACAGACTGCTGCGGTGATCCGCCAGGCGCTCCAGCATCAGTTCAGCGCCGCGCAGATGCAAAATATGCGTGTGGCCTTTAAAAACGATTACAGGACTACCACCCCCCAGAGCCTGGCAGCCCGATACAGTCGTTCCATTCAGCAGGGAAAGAGTTTTGAAAGCCCACACAGCGATCAGAGAAGCGGGGGCCAAAGCACCGGATCGGGTGGCGGCTCCGGCTCCGGAGGTGGAGGCGGACCCGGTGGCGGATCAGGTTCCGGCAGCGGCGGCAGTTCGGGTGGTCCCGGTGGTGGTTCGGGCGGCTCAGGCCCCGGTGGTGGTTCGGGCGGCTCCGGCCCCGGCGGTGGAAGTGGCTCCGGCGGCGGGGGCGGCTAACCCTGAGGTTTTCTGCAAGTTATCAGCGAGCCTGCCTAATCAAGAGAATTCCCTTCAATATCCCTCTTAAAAGCGCAATCCATGAGGGTCCCGCTTTTTTTTTCGAGGAATTCAGTGCCCCTAAAATAAAAAAAATGTAACCTTTTTCGATGTGAGCCGTTTAGGATTAAAACGCGCACAAATGTCCGCGAAGATAAATGGGCCGACCGAGGCTGGAATCGGTTTCATAAAATGATCGTGGATGGCTCCCAGTCGCCTGAAACGATTTTCGAAGAAGGAGGAGAAATGAGGTCAATAAAGCTTTTTTACCTGGTATTCCCTTTGATGGTGC
>JASFGH010000288.1:0-5681 GCA_050123865.1 Desulfobacterales bacterium
AATGGACGGCAACGTGGATGTTATCTTTGTGCATGCCAGGGCCCGTGAAGAAAAGTTTATTCAGGAAGGATATGGCGTCAAGCGCTACGCCGTGATGCACAATGATTTTGTCATCCTGGGACCTAAAAATGATCCGGCTGCAATAAAAGGGCTGACCGATGCAGCCGCTGCCCTCAACAAAATTGCTGCCGCCAGGGCAGGATTTGTTTCGCGGGGTGATGACAGCGGCACTCACACCAAAGAGCAGGCGCTCTGGGAATCAACTGGATTGCCGCTGGAAAAGAAGACCCAGACCATCGTCAAAAAGGGTGAGAAAAAAGAAGTCAGTTTTGTCCATCCGCCGGGATTGGGGCAGTGGTATCTGTCCATCGGGCAGGGCATGGGTAAGGCGCTGACCTTTGCCGACGAAAAGCAGGCCTATGTCCTGGCAGACAGAGGCACTTACATTAAATATAAATTCGGACGCGACGTGCCCATCGATCTCGTGGTGCTGTGCGAGGGGGATCCGGCCCTTGCCAATCCTTATGGGGTGATTCCGATCAGTCCGAAAAAGCATCCGCATGTCAAATATGAAAATGCCAAAGCATTTGCAGAATGGCTGGTGTCAGCCAAAGGACAGACGGTGATCAATGATTACCGGCTTTTGGGTAAACAATTATTTTACCCGGATGCGCTTGCTCCCTGAGCAAAAAATCCGAAGCACGAAACACGAAATTCGAAACAAAACCGAAATCATAATTTCAAATGTTCAAAACGGTTTTGAATTTTGGTCATTTGAAAATTTGGATTTGTTTCGGGTTTCGATATTCGAATTTCGTATTTATCCAACTTTAGGATGACCATGGAACTTTTAATTGACAGTTTTGTTTCGGCCATCGCAATGGTCGTATCGCTGGATCAGGAGATGGTTGATATCGTTGCCGTATCCTTGAAGGTCAGCTGCTATTCAACCCTGTTTGCCAGCCTTGTGGGCATTCCACTTGGATTCGTGGTGGCCTTTGAATCTTTCCCGGGCAAGCGCTTTGTAATTACCTGTCTGAATACATTGCTGGCGGTTCCGACTGTAGTGATCGGGCTTTTTGTGTATGCTTTTATTTCCCGGCGAGGCGTTCTGGGTTTTTTTGACCTGTTATATACCCAGAAGGCCATTATTGTCGGCCAAACCCTGCTAATATTGCCAGTGGTTGCCGCGTTTACCATCGCGGCCATCAGTAGAATTGATCGGCGCTATCGCAAGACGGCCATGACCCTGGGTGCCAATCGATTCCAGACGGCTTTTGTCACATTCCGTGAAGCGCGTTATGGTATTGTCGCCGCAGTCATTGCCGCTTATGGCCGTGTGATTGCCGAAGTGGGCATCAGCATGATGCTGGGGGGGAACATTCGCGGATTCACCCGCACGATGACAACCTCCATGGCGCTAGAGTACGACAAAGGCGCTTTTACGCTGGCCGTGGCTCTGGGAATTGTGCTGCTGGCCTTAAGCTTCGGGATGAACTTGCTGTTTCATGTATTCCAGGGGAGAGTGCGATCCTGATGCTTTTTGATATTTCAGATCTGATTAAAACATTTAGTGATCGCACCGTTCTGAATGTTCCTACGCTGACGCTCAGAAAAGGTGAAATTTACGGACTGCAGGGACCCAACGGAGCCGGCAAGACCACCCTATTGAATATTTTAGCCTTCCTAGAAGCACCCACTGCAGGCCGGGTGATGTATAAATCTGAACCGGTGCACTATTTTGAAACGGCCCTGCAGCCTCTGCGAAAAGAAGTCGTGCTGGTTGATCAGCTGCCGCTTTTATTTACCACGACCGTATTTAAGAACATGGAATTCGGTCTGAAAACTAGGGGTATTCCAAAACAAGAGCGAAAGCGCCGCATTCTAAAAGGTCTCGATATGGTGGGCATGCGTGATTTTGTTAATGCGCCTGCACATCTGCTTTCAGGTGGGGAAACCCAGCGGGTGGCGTTGGCTGCCCGCCTGGTATTGAAACCGGAAATACTCCTGCTGGACGAGCCCACCGCCAACGTGGATGTCGCCAGTGCCCAGCGAATCAAGGAAGCGGCTTTAATGGTGCGTCGGGAGTGGAACACCACCGTGATCATAGCCAGTCACGACCAAGACTGGCTGCATAACATCTGTGATCAGGTGATGCACCTGTTTAAAGGGCGATTATTCGGCACCGGCAAAGAAAATGTCATTTTCGGCCCCTGGCAACAATCGAAACCGGGAAAATGGGGCAAGGTTTTATCCAAGGATCAGCAACTGATGGTTCCTGAGCCGCCGAGCCAGGAGGCAGCGGCTGTTATCGCCGCTCTTTCGGTCAGCGAGGGCGATCTAAGGACGACCGGAAAAGATGTGATATTGCGCGGTATCGTCACCCGGCTCAGCCTGGCAGATAACACCGGCCAAGTCGTCGCTACGATAATCGTTGGAAATCAGCCTTTCAGCGTGGCTTTAACAACGCAACAAAAACAGGTGCGGACCATCTTCCCCGGTAAAAACATTCTCATTCGATACAGCCTTGAACAGGTTAAATGGATTTGAGATATGAGAATTGATTTACGTTTTGATAGACCAGACATCCCTGATTTAGACACCGAGTTTTCCGTATTTGAGCAGATAGGCAACAGCAATCCCCGCTAAAAAACCGGATGCCAGATTCGCAGCCAGGGTAATTCCTAAAATAACCAGACTCACAAACAGGTCTTTGCGGGTGGTTAAATCGAGTATGGTCAGGCCCAGCTCGCCGCCGGCAAACAGCAGCAATATGCCCAGAATAGCCAGGGGCAAAAGATTGATGATCGCCAGAGAACGTTCGCCCAAAAGGACTGCCAGGACAACAAATACGCCTCCAATCATCATGTTGGAGCCCGCCGTTCGGGCACCAAACCGGTAATGGGCTGCCAGCCCCCCGGCACCGTGGCAAAGGGGCATCCCACCAAACGTTGAACTCAAGAAGTTGGCGAGTGCCATGCTGATGGTTGCACTGCGATAGGTTACTTTGTTGGATTGTTCTTTGAAATATGATTCTGACAAATCTGTGTAGGCAATGACCGCATTGCCTACCGTCATGGGCATTTGCGGCAAAACCAGGGCAAACAGCGCAAAGGTAAAATCGGCCTGGATGGGCCAGCCAAAGGGAAGAAATGGCGGAAGGTTGATGCCGACACACAGCGCATTCAGGCCCGCGCGGTTGCCAAATATGAGACCCAGGGCCAGTCCGGCAACCACCACGATGAGCCCTGCCGGAAATCGTTTATTCGCCAGTAGAACCAGCGTCAGACATGTGCCGGCAACACCGATAATAATGCCGATGGGGACGGGACCAATGGCTTGAACCCAAAGATAGGGTTCGACGGCTCCATGGATTTCTTGAAGCGTTGACGTTCCCAGCATCAGTTTAACGCCTTGCACCATCAATAAAATGCCAGTGGACAGCTGGACACCTCGGACGACTGATTTGGGAATATATTTGCCAATTACGGTAACGGTTCCGGTAATACCGATCAACAACAAAACGAGGCCCATCAAATAGCCTGCTGCCGTGATCTGGGATGCATCCATGGCAGTGGCAATAGCATAGGCGCTGATTACTTTCATCGGCTGCACCGGCACGGTGACGCCGAAATAAATTCCTGCGAATACATAATAAATGCCCACTGTCAGGAACAAACCCGTCGGTTTGAGTCCGTTAATAAGTATCATCCCGACAGCCAAAGGCAAAAGGGTTCCCAGGTCCCCCAGGGAACCGGCCAATTCAAGACGATTAAATTTGTAGCCCCGCTGCATGTGCATCCTTTCTTCGAATAATCAGTAGCATATGTGTCCTTTCTGGTCAAAGTCCCCCGGCTGATGCCGTAGACGGGCAAATAAATTTTGGACGTTGAAATTCCATCTAAAATATATTACGTTATTAAAAATTGGATATCGTTGTATCATACGGTTGAAATCTTAAGATAAACTTTTGCGACCGAGGGCCTCTCGACGAGAAAGTCTATTTGTATTTTTCTGTAGAGATTGAGCGAAGAAAGGCATTTTGTCTCGGTGAGATGAGATGCCTTTTTGTTATTTTATATGGGCCGAGAAGGAAATTGCGAGCTGTGAAAGTCGGTAGAAACGATCCCTGCCCCTGCGGCAGCGGGTTAAAATATAAAAAATGCTGTTTGGCAAAAGAAACGCAGGATAATAAAGATCCCGGGGCTTTGTATGCCCAGAGATACAAGATTCGGCTCAAAAAGCAAGCTGATATAATGGGCATCCGCAAGGCCGGACAGCTGGTGCTGGCCACCTTTGAGCAACTCACCGATAAGATCCGCCCGGGAATCAAAACGGACGAGATCAACACCATCGTCCATGATTTTACCATCAAAAACGGTGCCCGGCCGGCACCGCTGAATTACAGAGGGTTTCCGAAAAGCGTCTGTGTTTCGGTCAACGAAGTGGTCTGCCACGGCATTCCCGGACCGCGGGTACTGGAAGATGGCGATATCGTCAATGTCGACATCACCTCGGTGCTCGACGGCTATTATGCCGATGCCAATCAAACCTTTTTTGTCGGCACCCCCGGTCCTGACGCGGTTAAGATCGTCAGTGTTGCCAAAGAGTGCTTAAAGCGCGGTATATCGATGGTACATCCCGGCAACACTATCGGCGATATCGGCTGGGCCATTCAAACCTACGCCGAGGGCCAGGGATGTTCGGTGGTGCGCGATTTTGTCGGCCACGGCGTCGGCTTCGAATTTCACGAGGCTCCCCAGGTCCCGCATTTCGGGCAAAGAGGGCAGGGCATCCGTCTGATCCCGGGCATGGTCTTTACGATCGAACCCATGATCAATTTAGGCAACCATGATTTAAAAATCCTGGATGACAACTGGACGGCCGTGACCAAAGATAAATCCTTATCTGCCCAGTTTGAGCAAACTATCCTGGCGACACCATCTGGGTATGAAAGCCTCACCCCTTACGACCTAAGTTGAGCGTTTCAAATAGAACCTATCTTAAAAATGCTTCTCACTTAAAAATGCATCTCACGCCCAATGGCTTTGTTGCGGTTCGGTTTAAAATATACCATGTAAACCACTTACACTGCCGAGGCCAATCCCTCCGGTCGCCGACCCGTTTTTTTTGCGACAATTTGCAAAATTCCCAGCATGATCAACACAATCACAATGATGCAGGTGCACATGGCGTTAGCGCTGGCGGTCCAGCCGTCATTGTCGAGCATGATGATTTCAATGGCAGCCAGGTGGACGGTGGCTGAGACCAAAAAGATCACGGCGCTGATGGTGGTCATCGAGCGCATGAAAAAATAGACGAAGTTCTGAAAGAAGGCCACCCGTGAAAGCGGGAAGATGATACGAAAAAACGTACGAAAAGTATCGCCGCCCAGGCTGATAGATGCTTCCTCGATGGATGGATCGATATTACGCAGATTGGAAATGCTGGATAATATCCCCAACGTAAAATTGCAGATCACAATATTAATCACAATGATCCAGGGCGTTCCGTAAAAAAAATAATAGGGTTTGTTAAAGGCCAGAATATATCCCAGCCCCATCACGAGACCGGGGATTGCCGCCGGCATCACCGACAATAGATAAATGGCCTGTTTCATAAACGGCTTGCGTGTTTCCATGACATAGCCGGCCACCAGCGTAATGAAAGCGCCGGCAATC
>JASFGH010000289.1:0-5658 GCA_050123865.1 Desulfobacterales bacterium
TCTCTTTAATGGAATCCAAGGTGGGTTTCCATCACCTTAATCAAATCCTAAATTCGAAAGGAGATGTATATAATGGCTTTTAATCCGATCGTTGACGAAGAAAAATGCGTAGGTTGCGAAGAATGTGTGGATGTTTGTCCGGTTGAGGTATTCGAAATGCAGGACGGCAAATCCGTACCAGTGAATGCCGAAGAATGCCTGGGCTGTGAAAGCTGTATTGAAGTGTGTGAGGAAAGCGCCATTGTCGTAGAAGAGACCTAATCCGATTTGACCCCCTGATCATCGACTTCATTTCAATCTTGGATCAGGGGGTCTTTTTTATGGTCACCATATGATGTGCTTGCCCGTATGACTGGGAATGCTGACTCCCGCCATCTGCCTTTTCTTATCCCATCAATGCCCACATTTTGCTGAAGATGCTGGTGCCCGCATGATTATCCCCGTTTGGCCGGATTGGGCCTTACAACCCGCAGATAAATCATGACGGCCCGGATTTGATTTGGGCTGAATAGTCATCAATAATAGATGCTTGCGGGCCTAACTGCGCCTTGCTTGCGCGGGCAAACTATGTTAGACGTTATCCCAAACCTGCATCCAGGATCCAAGGTGTGGCCCGCTGGCCGCCGGTTTAACGGATTTAGATTATTTACGATCATTCAGCGCTCTATCGACGGGCATTTCAACCGACCGGCCCGCCGCGCGACCCATCGAATGAATCCTGCAGAAAACGGGAAAAGGCCACCCGCTCTTGAGTGGATGGTTGAGACGCAATGCACTATGAAACAATACGTAATCGATGAGCTTAGACCCGAGGACCATCATAAGGTCAAACAATATCTGGACGAACATTATGGTCCTGTCGAAATGGGGGGCATTTACTGGATACAGCTGGCAGCAGAGAAGCTGACGGAAATTCAGCAGCAACATGCCGATTGCCAGCCCTTCTATGTTGCTGTTGAATTACGCAAAGATCAACTGGCCCTTGAGTTGCTGGTGCGCACCAAGCGCCGGGTCCGGTGTGCCTGTATCGGGTATGCCGCTGGGAATCAGCGGACCTGGATGATGGACCTTGTTGATGCCTTATTCAAACGCCTGGATATCCTGACCTAATTTACAATCGTAACGATTCAATCATCAAACAGGGATTCTGGAGATGATTCGGACCTTATACATTACGATCTGGGTTGTTTTTGCCACGCTGGTGCTGGGCCTAACGGTTATGATCCTTTCGTTTTTTGTCAAATCCGGCAATCCACTGCATAGAATTGCCCGTTTCTGGGGGCGCTCCATTCTGGTGGTTAGCCGCATAAAGGTCTCCGTCGAAGGGCTATCCAATATTGATCCGCAGTGCCCTTACATCTACATGCCCAACCACCAGAGTAATTTTGACATACCGGTCCTGCTGGGGCACCTGGCGGTTCAGTTTCGCTGGCTGGCTAAAAAGGAGCTTTTTAAAGTACCAATTTTTGGTCATGCCATGCGCAAAGCCGGTTATATCAGTATTGACCGCAATAATCGACAATCAGCTATTAAAAGCCTTGAGGTGGCAGCTGAAAAAATAAGAAACGGCGTATCGGTGCTGATATTTCCGGAAGGCACGCGCAGCCGGGACGGAAAAATTCAACCGTTTAAAAAAGGCGGATTTGTTATGGCCATTGATTCCGGCGTTCCGATCGTCCCGGTTATCATTAGCGGCACACGTGCGATTATGACCAAAGGTAAGTTCCGGGTCAATCCTGGCCAGATTCGCATGTCGATCCAACAGCCGATTAACACGATAACATACTCCCGCGGTACAAAAGAGGCTTTGATGGGAAACGTGCGTCGTGTGATCTGTGATAATTTTGAAACCAGCGGAGTGGATGAATGGCCATCCTAAAAATTATTCCTCTCGGTGGCCTGGGTGAAATAGGCCTGAATATGATGGTATTCGAATGCGGCGACACGCTTTTTGTGGTTGATGCCGGTTTGATGTTTCCGGAAGATTACATGCTGGGTGTGGATTTTGTCATTCCAGATATGGACTATTTGCGCCGGAACGAATCCCGTCTGGCCGGTATCGTTCTGACCCATGCGCATGAAGATCATATTGGCGCCTTACCTTATTTATTAAAGGAAGTCAGGGCACCGGTATTTGGAACCCCTTTTACCCTGGGGCTGGTTCGCAAAAAAATGGAGGAACACGAGCTTGGTGCGCCCATGGATTTGCATTCCATATTAACGGATGAAGCTCTGAAATTAGGACCGTTCACCCTGGAATTTATTCGTGTCGGTCACAGTGTGATGGACGGCGTGGGGATTTCCATCCAATCACCGATCGGTAGAATCATCCATACGGGTGATTTTAAGATTGGCTACGGTTCTGTTGATAGTATGGCCACGGATGTAAACAAATTCGCCAAATTCGGAAAAGAGGGGGTGCTGGCCCTGCTCTCTGATTCCACCAATGTGGAACGGGAGGGATATCCCATCACCGACAAAGAAATTTGTGGCGCATTGCAGCGGATTATCACCGAAAGCAGCGGCCGTGTGATAGTGGCGTTGTTTGCTTCCAATATTCCTCGGATTCAGGTCATTTTGGATATTGCCAGGGACAACGGCAAAAAGATTATCTTTGATGGCAAAAGTATTGAAGCCAGTGTTCATATTGCCAGTGAGCTGGGATATCTGGATACCGCCTCTTACGAGGTCATTTCAATTGATGAGCTCGCAGATTATGATGATGAGGAAATTATCATCATCACTACCGGAACCCAGGGTGAACCCATGTCCGCCCTGGCCCGAATGGCGACCGGGACCCACAAGCATATCAACATAAAAACAGGGGATAGAGTGGTTTTATCCTCCAAATTTATTCCCGGTAATGAAAAAGCCATCGCCAAAATAATCAACAATCTCTATCGCAAAGGCGCTGATGTGATCTATGAGAAGATATCGGACATTCATGTTTCCGGGCATGCTTTTCGCGAAGAGCTCAAATTGATGATTAAATTGACCCAACCGCGGTATTTTATCCCGGTTCATGGCGAATACCGTCACCTGATTCTGCATTCGCGGCTGGCCGAAGAAGTGGGCATTCCAAAAGAAAACATATTGCTGACGGAAAATGGCCAGATTGTGGAATTTGACAAAAACGGCGGCCGCCTGAAAGGACGGGTTGCCACCGGACGGTTGCTCATCGACGGCAAGGGCGTCGGCGATGTCGGGCGCAGCGTTTTGAAGGAACGACGGGTATTGGCTGAGGATGGCATGGTCGCGGTGACAATGGCGTTTGACGAAGAAACCGGCGTTGTGGTTTACGGTCCTGAGATTATTTCAAAAGGGTTTGTCTTTGAAACTGAAACCGGCCATTTACTGGAAGATGCCCAATGTGTGGTTTTGGAGATTGTCGAAGAGGTGATACCGGATATACATAACCGGGTGGATATCATCCGATCAAAGGTTAAAACCGCGTTGCGGCAATATTTTTTCTTTACCATCGGTCGCCGGCCGGTTATACTTCCGTTTATTATGGAAGTTTAGATTTTGCCTTTATTCAGGAGCGTTTGGCTGACGTTTCCATCAGCCGCGTGTGTGCCGGTGGTAATTCGGAGCAAAATTTCGAAATCTTAAATCCGAACCTCGAAACAATATCAAATGACAGAAATTCAAAATCCAAAACGGCCATAAGTTAAATGTTTCTAAAGTGTTATATAATTTGACGGCAGTCTTATAATCCAATAAGTTTTGGGCATTCTGACATTAGATATTCGAATTTGTTTCGTATTTCGATATTCGGATTTCGGATTTCACTGCAGCTTACCCGCGGACATTGGCATGTAAACGGGCTGTTTTATCTTATCAATCGACATATCCGACGCGGACAATTATGCGCAAAGAAATTATCGGCATCTTTTGTTTTTTTCTGGTTATTTTTACCCTGATCGGTCTGCTGTCATTCAGTCCGGATGATCCGTCGATTCACAACGCCAAAACCGCCGGGGAGATTCACAACCTCTTTGGTTGGCTCGGTGCACATCTGGCCGGGATTTTGATCGGGCTTTTCGGGCTCGGCGCCTTTTGGATACCGCTTCTGTTGTTATTGACCAGTATCCATTTTTTTGGCGATCATCCGACGAAGGCCAAGATATCGACACTCATCGGCGGCATCCTGCTAGTGATGACCACCGGCAGTCTGCTGGCTTTGCGCCAAGACAGCTATCTGCTGTTCGACAACCGGTTTTCAGCCGGCGGCCTGATCGGTATTCCGCTAAAATCCTTTCTGACCCAATACACCAATATCACCGGCGCCTTAATCATTTTGATTCTGTTATGGATCGTCGGCTTTATTCTGGCCACCGGTTTTTCGCTGATTGCTTTCGGCTTAAGATGCTGGGAATGGATTTCTGCGATCGCCGAGCGCATCAAGACCGTCTATCTAAAATGGAAAGAGCGTCGCGGGAGATCAAAAAAGTTTTCACAGGTCGATCGCAAAACAACGCGCGCCAAAGCCAAGAAAATCAAAATTAAGGCCGCCAAGGCCAAGCCCATCAAGCCCGTTCCAGCGCCCAAGCAGGAAGAATTTAAGTTCATGAAAACCGGAAAGGGCTTCCGGCTGCCGTCAATTAATTTTTTAGAGGAGCCCGAATTTCAAATCGGTGCCGCCGACAATGAAAATTTACGAATGCAGTCTCAGCTGCTTGAGAAAAAGCTTGAGGATTTCGGTGTTCAGGGAAGAGTTGTTGAGGTCGCTCCCGGTCCGGTTGTCACCACTTTTGAATATGAACCCGCCCCCGGGGTTAAAATTAACAAAATTGTCAACCTGACAGATGATCTGGCACTGGCCATGCGGGCCACCAGCATTCGGATTGTGGCGCCGATTCCGGGAAAGGCTGTCATTGGCATTGAGGTTCCCAATACCGATCGCCAGGTGGTCAAATTCAAGGATATTATTGCATCCAGCACATTTGAAAAGTCCAAATCCAAGCTAACGCTGTGTCTGGGAAAAGATATTGTCGGCAACCCGGTCGTGGCCGAACTGGAAAAAATGCCCCATCTTTTGATTGCCGGCGCCACTGGAACCGGTAAAAGCGTGGCCTTAAATGCCATGATCTGCAGCCTGCTTTACAAGTCCAATCCGGGTGAAGTCAAAATTATTATGGTCGACCCCAAGCGCATTGAGCTGTCCAGCTACGATGGGATTCCTCATTTGATTACGCCGGTGGTTACTAATCCAAAGAAAGCAACCAATGCGCTTTTCTGGGCGGTGCGCGAAATGGAACGCCGTTATGAGCTTCTTTCGGAAATGACGGCCCGCAATATCAAGCAGTACAACAATAAGGTCGACAAAGCCGCCAAATCAGCCGACAAGGAAGCCCCCGAGAAACTGCCGTATATTGTCATTGTCATCGACGAGCTTGCAGACCTGATGATGCTTGCTTCCCGGGATGTTGAAGTAGCCCTGACGCGATTGGCGCAAATGGCCAGAGCTGCCGGTATCCATTTGATTTTGGCCACCCAGCGTCCATCCGTGGATGTTTTAACCGGCATTATCAAAGCCAACTTTCCAACGCGCCTGACATTTCAGGTTTCGTCTCGAACCGATTCGCGCACCATCATCGATACAGTTGGCGCTGAAAATCTGCTCGGCAGCGGGGATATGCTGTTTTTGCCGCCTGG
>JASFGH010000290.1:0-5649 GCA_050123865.1 Desulfobacterales bacterium
AATGCTCACATACTCATGTATGCTGCGCTTTACCGATCGTCCTGGCGCCTTGCCCTTGAGCCTGATCTGGAATTTTGAAACCACTTCTAGTTAAATTCCAAACCTAATGTGCAAAAATTTAATGTTTCGACAATTGTAAAATATTTATAAGACAATATACTACGACGAAAAAGAGCGAAAGATGCCACTCTTGGCTTTCCAGTGGCTTCCGCTTTTTGATGGTAAACTTTCAAAACATTCCATTAGATCATCGACCTTGGCTTTGTTCCAGCCGTCCAGCTGGATGCCGATCTGGTTGCCCGGTTTGGCAGACTTGACATTTTGACGCTCGATCTGCAGTGATGATATTTTCCCGAAATGGGCGGGCCCCATCGCGGTAATCACCCGAAAATCTTTTCCCGTTTCAATGACACCCTCAAGCACCTCACATCCGATTACCATGCCTTTGGGGCTGACATTAAAGGTGGCAATGACCTTGGCTTTACCCGTAATTTTCTCTTTCGGTTCGGCGCTTTTAAAGCTCTGCGCAATCTTACGGATGTCTTCTGTCAGTTTATAAATCGTGTCATACAGCCGCACTTCAACACCGAATTCTTTGATTTCCTGCTCCAATTTCGGCATGATATCCACGCTGAACCCCACCACCAGCTTACTGCCGGTTCGCGCCATCAAAACGTCCGACTTTGACACATTCCCAACGCCCGTTTGGATAACATCAACCTGAACACCGGGCACGGCGATTTCAGCCAGGCTGGCGTTAATCGCTTCAGCCGTGCCGGCCACATCGCATTTTAGAACAATTTCCAGTTTCTGACCGGATTCAGACTCAGCGGACAATTTTTGTTTTTTCTTTCGCGTCATTGCTTTTGACTATAGTGATAACAGTTTTTCTTATTTCGGCACTTAGAGTATAATTTCTTTTTTAGCAGAGTCCAGAGGAGAAGACAATTAAATCCTGTTTTGCACGAAAATTAATGAGAGATTTCATTAATTTTCACCCTATGGGCGAGCCGCAGGCTTCCATCTGCTGCGTTATTCCGGGCAAAGCATAGTTCACTATGGCTTCGCCCGGAAGTGCCTTGCATATGAAAGCCTGCAACTCGTGCAAAACTATGGTATTATCTCTGTTTTGCACGAAAATTAATGCGAAAGTATTTGCTCTGCGGCCATTCTGGCGCGTTCAAAAGGATCCACATCTAGCCTGTTGGTTGGCTCCTGCCGGTATTCAAATATGACAAAATATAACGTTTGAATCAGAAAAAGCAGCCATATTCCTAGCGCCGCTGACACAGTCGCAGTGAGCACCACCGCAGAGATCGCTAGACCTGCACCCACTCCCAGTCCGATTTCGGCGATAAGCCGCATTGTTACCGGTCTGCGCCTAAAGCAGATGCCAGTGCGCATCCAGCTCAAGACTCCGATGGCCACACATACAAATATCGGCGTGGGGTGGATAAAAAGCGCAGCTAGAAGCAGCACTATTAACGGCAATGCAACCGCAGAAAATGGTTTTACCGCCCAGCGGGACAGCATCAAACCGTATCCAGCCAACAATGCCCACAGCAACAGCTGATCGCCCAGCGGCCGGGGAATCAGGCCATGCAGAAACGCACTCGCGGGAAGATAAATTAAGGCGCCGAGCAGTCCCCAGAGGATTGTAGAGCGTATCGGTTTTACTGTGCCTTTCATGATGTCTTACCTCCTTTGATGGCTTCTTTTCTTTGCAAAAGCTCCAGTTCGATCTCTTCATCGCTCAGATCATGCGCTGCAAAACCAGGCAGATCCACCGGCGCGATACCTTCCCAGCTTTTTTGTTCGGTGCTGTGAAAATATTCCGTGGCTTTTTGCTGCAACTGTTCATACTGCAACTGTTGCTGCTCAATTTTGTCCCGCAGCTGTTTGTTGTCATGAATGAGACGATCGATATGCTGGCGGCGGTCGGCCTGAATGCCGATCAAGGGTTTGAGTTTTTTAATTAGCATGCGGCCGATATCGTCTTTGTCATTTTTAAGGGCGATCTCAAGGTCCACTTCCAGGCTTTCACGCTTTTTATCTGTTTTTTCATATTCCTGCAGGGCCTGATCGCGGGCCCGGCATATTTGGTTGAGCTTGGCCTGCTTTTGCATCAGCGCTGCTTGCATATCCCTGAGGTGCTGTTTGAGAAGTAGCTCCTGATTTTCAATTTGATCCATGACGCCATGGAGATCGGCTTTACATAACCTGATTGCACGAGTCAAAAGTCCCATCATTATGCCCTCCCGTTTTTCAAAACTTGTATATGCTTGATTATTAAATTGTTTTACTATCCTTTGATAAACAGCATTAAATTCGAAATTCGAAGCACGAAATACTAAACAAATTCAAATTTACTAATGACCTAAACAGAGAATGTTTCGGAAATTGTGATTTATAATTTTGATATTGTTTCGAATTTCGAAATTCGTGCTTCGCATTTTTTAAATGATTTATACCTTATCTGTTCAATCACCAAGGAGCTTAAAGTGGATAACTATGCTAACGTCTCCCTTTGTAGCCTTCATACTGCAGCGCCTTGGAACGGGTCTTTTGTTTCCGGGATACGGCAGACGGTTCACCGGTAAAGGTATCTTCCACCTGTTGCTGCAGGTCTTTAAGGTCCCGATCCAGGTTTTGACGGACTTCAGCTGACCCAACAGCCGCATTGATGGATTCCTGCTCACGGTAATAGCGATGAATTCTTTTAAAGGCGGTCTGCTTTTTGCCGGCTTTTATATCTGCGGCCACTTCCTGCTTGAGGCGATTATAATCTTCCTGAATAACCTTTTCAGCCCAGGATGCTTTGTCGATGGAGGCCTGTACTTCTTTTTTATTTTCAACACAGGCAATGGTTAAGGGCTCAGTAAGTACGGTTTCGAGGGACCGGCCGTTGAAGCGATAGCGGACCTTGACAGAGGCAATATCAAAGCTTGCCGTTGATTCGGTCGGTACCTGTAATGTCAAAAAGAGTTGACGTGTTTGGCCGGAACGCAGATCGCCCGGATAAAACACGGCATAATCATCCTGTCGGGTTATCGGGTATCCGGCCGCATCAATCAGGGAAATACCGTTGTCCAAGGGGAATAAAATCGACACATTGGATGCAAGCGTAGACCGGGTGTAGAAAAATTCCTTTTGAAATACTTCTGAAAATGCCATTGGATTTTCCAGATAATAGTAATTTCCGGCGCCGCGGTCTGCGATGGTGGTCATGAGCTGTTCGTTGAAGTCATTGCCCACCCCCACGGTGCTGACGGCAAACTCTTTTTCTACCGCAATGCCGGCCATGGCACCTAGACGACTGGCATCGGTTATCCCTTTATTGGCAAGGCCATCGGAGATCAAAACCAGTTTCCTGGCATTGCCCATTTCCTTCCCGTATTGCATGGTATCGATTCCGGCCTGAAGTCCGGCGCCCAGATTGGTACCGCCGCCTGCGCGTACAGCGGCGATCAGTGTCGCCAGGTGTTGTCGATGCGCAGCAGTGACTGGCTTTAAACTCGAAGTAAATTGAACGCCGTCGGAATATGTTATCAGCGCAAAGCGGTCTTTGGCAGTCAAGCGCGATAATAGGTTTGAAACAGCCTTTCGGGCATCGTTGATTTTTTGTCCTTTCATCGAGCCGCTGCGGTCCAGGACAATGACCATGTCGACATTGCGTTCAACCGCAGAATTTGAATCAGGGCTTTCGATTGCGGCAAGGGTTAAGGCCAGATTGAAGCGGCCGGAAGATCCCTGCAGGACCTTGCTTTGAACCAGATGGCCACCAAGGCTCACCGGTGAGGGGTGTGTTCCGGAATGTTGAGCTGAGGGGTTGAGCAGAGCGGATAGCCATGTTTTTCCAGTACCGGTTGAGTAGGCCAGGGCGGCGCCGGTAACAGCGATCAATACGATTATTAACACCAGTGATTTTAGACGCGTCGGATTCATGAGATACTCCTTTCGGTTTTAGAGTCACCATTTTGCAAATGTGTTGGCTTATGTTTCAATTCTAATCCAATGCGTCTGAAACACAATTCAAAGAAATGTAAAAAGAAATCGAATTTTTTTTACATAACTTTTACTTTGAAATCAGCAGGATCTGATATACTGTCATTGTAAATCTATGCGCTTTTTGGGCGCGAATGTGGTTAATATTTTTCAGCTCAGAGCGGGGGTAATAACAGATGCAAAGACCGAAAGCACGCATTCTTGTCGTCGAGGATGATCCGGCCTTGCTGCGCGGGCTGGTGGATGTGCTGGTATACAATGGCTATGAAGTCAAAGGCGTGGAAGACGGCGGACGGGGACTGGATGCCGGCCTGCACGATGCATTTGATTTGCTCCTGCTGGATGTCATGCTGCCCACCCTCGACGGCTTTTCCATCTGCAAGGAAGTTAGAAAGAAAAAGCCCAACCAGGGCATCATCATGATTACCGCCAAAGGCGCCGAGGATGATATCATCACCGGTTTCAATGCCGGCGCCGATGATTATATCAGTAAACCTTTTTCCCTCAGGGAAGTGATGGTGCGGATAGAAGCCGTATTGCGGCGCACCGGGAAGAATCCGGGCGATGTCGAATTCACCTACCAGGATATCTTTTTTGACGGCAAAAATCTGATGGCTAAATATCAAAATGCAACCATCGAGCTGACCCGTAAAGAAATGGATATCATCGCCTATTTGAACCGACACCGGGACCGAATCGTATCCAAAAAAGAACTGTTGACCGATGTGTGGCACTATGCCGATGCGGACATTGAAACCCGTACGGTTGACATTCACATGTTAAAGCTGCGTAAAAAAATTACGCAGTTGATCGGAGACGCCCCTCTGATCAATACGATCCGGGGTGAGGGATACCGCCTGGAGCCAGAAAAATGAAGCGCTTAAAGATACTGATCCTCATATTTTGCGCGGCCCTGTCGATTCCGCTCGGATATTTTGTCTGGCAGACCTATCGGGGCTTGGCACGCGAGGAGGTCGCCACCCTGCGATTTTTTGCCAACACACTCCTGGACGAGATCGAAGAAACTCTGGAAGCGCTCGTTCAACGGGAGGAGGCGCGGGTTATTGACGAATATAATTTTTTGATGAGCGCTCCTGGCAGCGACCGCGAAGAAAGCGACGCCAGGCGCTCACCGCTCTCACGTTTGCCGGCTGAAAACTACATTCTCGGATACTTTCAGAACAATCCGGATGGCTCTTTTCAAACACCACTGGCTCTAACCGAACAACAGGCGGCTGCTGATCATAAATATGCCGTCAACCAGCTGGAACGTGCCAATCGTAAATTTAATCGCATTCGAACAGCGGTCACGGATACAATGGCCCCTGCGCTGCAACGAGAGACCCTATCGGCCGAACAAACGAAGGGGGATGTTTTTGCTGAAAAATATCTGGATTTAACCCATTCCAAGAAGCCCAAAGCCGCTCTGGGTCAGAAAGAAAAGAGATTCGAAAAAATTACCGTCGCCCAGGCAAAAAATGTTGCGCGGCAGGAGTCCGTTGAAACCGCCCGGAGTACAGAATCACAGACCCTATCTGAATCAAAACAGCGTTACGGCCGCCGTTCGTCAGCCCAGGCGTCAATGGCCGAACGCGGCTTTGCCGGCAGATCCACCGACAAAATGCAATCCGAGTTGGCTGCCAG
>JASFGH010000291.1:0-5615 GCA_050123865.1 Desulfobacterales bacterium
AACCACCGTTTCATAGCTACATTGGATCCGTAAAAGTCTAGATTTTTCTTCAGTAAAAACAATAATATAGCGGTTGTCAGGTTTATCATAATTTCAAGCTGTTACAAACTACTATGGTGCTTGTTAACAAATATGGCAAACAGAACATATTTATGACAACCGCTATAATTGCACGCCTGGTGGTTGTTTTTCTGTTATTTGGATGTGCTTCTGACCCCCAGCCAAAGCCTGATTTCCAACACGGTACCCGGGTTGGCATCTTCAATAGTCTGGAACCCTACCTGACACATCGGCATATTACCATCGAGCGGGTAAATAGCTTCGAAAGGCAGATAAATGTTGATTGGGATATACCGGCTTATGTAAACACCCAATTAACAAATACTCTAAAAAAAGACAGGCGCTTTGTGATTGTACCGATTCAATCCCCACAGGTCCAATCCCGCTTGCAACAGCTTTCGGTTCAAATCGGTGCGGCCGCCAACAACAGAAGAATTCCACAGGATTTGATCGACTTTATTGAAAACCAGGCAAAAACCCAGGATCTGGATGTCGTCATTATCGTACAGAGCTTCAGAGGCAACAGCCGGTGGAAAATAAGCGATGATCCGGTTGTACTTGAGGGGTATGGGCTTTTTACGCGCAAGACGGTTCTGGGTGCCGTCGGCTTTAGAAATAACTGGGCGCATCCTTACGCCCAGATCCGGGTTGTGGTTTTAACGACACAGCCGGTCGTCCGGATTGGCACCGGCCGCCCTAAAATGACCAGAGCAGGAATGGATAACTTCAACTGGCCGGCGGACATCAGAAATATTCCAGAGAGCGAACTCAATAAAATACACTCCAGTATCAAGGCATATGCGGATCAAGCGGCTAAAGATGCTTTAACGGGTGCCCAAATGGTCGCTGCGGAGTAAAATTGATTTGCGCACCAAGGGTTTCACTGATAGATATCCATGGAGAAATTATTTTCTTAAATTAGTTGAGGCATCCGGGAGTTTTTCCATCCAACCCCTGATAGTAGCGGAATGAATCATCAATTAGTTTTAATTACAGGAGATGAATAATGAACGACCGACGCACACAGATCATTGCCGAGCTGAATAAAAATATGGAAGATACCATCACATTTTTCAGATCATTATCGCCTGACAAACTTAATATTCAGGTCTATCAGGATGGGGCGCAATGGACGGTGCAGCAGGTTTTGGCCCATTTTATCACCATCGAGCGCTCGATGCAGTGGTTGTTTAAAAACATCTTATCCGGCGGCCCCGGCTCAACCGAAGGTTTTGATGTCGAGCGCTTTAACCGCACCCAGCCGAAAAAGTATGACGGCAAAACAATCGATGAGCTCATCGCAGAATTCAGATCGGTCCGCAATGATACAATGGAAATCGTTGACTCCATGTCGGATCCTGATTTTGACCGTGAGGGGTTGCATGCGTTTCATGGCCACGGCAAGCTCGAACGCTTTGTCATCTGGGCATATGAGCATGTTGCGCTTCACTTAGAAGATCTTCAGCAACGATTGCAAAAAGGAACGCTATGAATCTAAGTTTTCGAAAAGAACTGTTGAGCGGCAAAACATTGATCGGCACCATCGTTACCCAGCCGAATCCCGCCATGGCGGAAATTTTGGCGGACGTTGGCTTTGACTGGCTGTGGATCGATGCCGAGCATTCCCCGATGGAGATGGGAGACATCCAGGGCATTCTGCAGGCAGTTGAAAATCGCTGTGCATGCGTCGTCCGTGTCCCGACCAGTAACGAAGTGTATATCAAAAAGGCACTGGATATTGGTGCCCCCGCTATCATTGCACCCCACGTGGATAGCGTTGAGATCGCCGAACAGGTGGTCAAATGGGTAAAATACCCGCCGATCGGGCAAAGAAGCATCGGGGTGGCACGTGCGCATGCATATGGAATGGGTGTTACCAACTATATGGATAACGCCAATGACCAGATTGCGGTTATTGTTCAAATCGAACACGTCAAAGGAGCCAAAGACATCGAAATGATTCTTGATGTTGATGGCGTCGATGCGGTTTTAATCGGGCCGTATGATCTTTCAGGCAGTCTGGGCAAACCCGGTGAGATAGACGATCCAGAAGTCCAGGGATATATCAACCGGGTGCGCGAAGCCTGCCAGAAACGCAAAAAGCCGATTGGGATTATCGGCATTACTGTAGAGGCCGCCAAACCCTTTTTGGATCAGGGTTATTCGCTGATTGCGGTGGGAATCGATACGATGATTTTCGGCCATGCAGCCCAAGATATTCTGGTTCTAATGAAAGCTGAACATGCAGCAAAAAAAAGGTGAACATCCTCTGGGCGACGCCGGGCAGCTGATTTTGTTCGGCATCTTTCTGATCACATGGATCCTGGATTCATTTGTCCTGCGCCATTCCACATTTTTAGCCAACAGCCTTCCACTGGTCATTCGTTTAATTTTTTTGGCGACAGCGCTGGTTGCCGCTTTTTTTCTGTTCAGGTCCGGCCATGTAGCTGTCCACGGAGAACAGCGCCCCTCGAGAATTATTTCAACCGGCGCCTTCGGTTATGTGCGGCACCCATTGTATCTGGGAAGTATGCTGGTGTACCTCGGATTAACCGTTTCCACTGCGTCCCTATTTTGTCTGACTCTGCTGCTTGTCATCATTCTGTTCTATAATTATATCGCCGGTTACGAAGAAAAACTGATGGAAGCAAAATTTGGACAGGCTTACATTGCCTATCGAGAAAAAACGGGCAGATGGATACCCCGCTTTGACAGGAAAGGTCAGCCATGATCCTCGACGATCACCTTTTTAACTATTTTATCGACAAAGCCCGAAAAACAAATGTGGATTTGCTGTGTCTGGGGCTGGGGTATACCGCTGTGGTGACCGCAGATGGCGGTATTGGAATAGCCTACACCTATTTCGAAGATAAAAAATCCTGCATGGCGCTAAATGAGGCCATTGATTTTGAAGGTCGGCTGGCCGCAGCGCTGTTGGAAAAAATTAAAAGTGAGCATCCGCTTGAAAGAAGCATAGCCCTGGCGCTGGTCAATGCCCTTAACTACAAAAATGCGCTTAAACTGCCTGAGGATAAAGACAATGCCATCCTTTTTAAGGAGTTTGGCCTCGAGCCGGACACCAACGTAGCGATGGTGGGCTATTTCGGGCCGCTGGTCAAGCGCTTAGAGCAAAAAAAGGTCCCCCTTGAAATACTGGATGTCTCGCGCGGCCTGGGTGATCGCCAAGATTTTTATAACAAACTGACCAACTGGGCCGATGTATTGCTGCTGACATCGACATCCATCCTCAACAATACCACCGAGGAGATTCTGGGTCACCTTCATGAAAAGGTAAAGACCGCTCTGCTCGGGCCCAGCACACCAATGGTGGCGGAGGCCTTTGCGCATCTGCCCGTGCATATGCTGGCCGGCACAGTTCCGCTCGACAAAGACAACATCATCAAAGCGATTCGTCACGGCACGGGCACTCCGGTGCTGCATCGATTTAGCCGCAAGTCTTTTCTTCTTGTATCCTAGCCGAAATTTCTATTGACAAATTGTGCTACAATGTGGCAATAAGATTATCGTACATCAATTCTCTCAGATAATCTGGATTCTGCACAGAATTCCTGCCTTTCTTAGAGTCATGACCACCTCGCAAACGAGGATATTTATGAGTGACATCAAATATAGATCCATATTTAAAAACAACCTTTTCCTATTAGGTCTTGCTATATCTGCCGCTCTGTCTTTGCTGTATGCTTGCGGTTCTGAATCCGACGTCCGGGTGGTTGATTTTTCTAAAACCGTGGTGGTCGAAAAGCCCGGAAAACAGTCACCGGAAAATAATTATCTAAATGTTGCCGTAGCCGCCATGATTTCCCCTAAAGACACGTACGTCTATTACCGGCAGCTTTTAGACTATATTGGACATAACCTCGGTAGAGATGTACAGTTTATTCAACGCAAAACCTACGGTGAAATAAACGAATTATTGGGGAAGGGTCTGATTGATTTAGCATTTATCTGCTCGGGGCCTTATGTCGTCGGTAAGGAAAAATTCGGATTTGAGTTGCTGGCCACCCCGGAGATTCAGAAGAGCCATTTTTACCAATCCTATTTGATTGTCAACAAGGACAGTCACTATCGGAGTATTGAGGATCTCAGGGGAAAAATTTTTGCATTTACCGATCCGGACTCCAATACCGGTAAACTGGTGCCCACCTATTGGATCAGTCAGATGGGTGAGCGCCCCGAAACGTTCTTCAGCAAAACGATCTATACTTACAGTCACGATAACTCGATCCTGGCTGTAGCCAAATCATTAGTGGACGGGGCTGCCATCGACAGCTTGATCTGGGATTATTACCATCTGAAAAACCCGATTTTCACCTCCAAAACTCGAATCATCCGCCGATCTGAGCCCTATGGAATTCCACCCATTGTGGCATCTCCTAGTTTAGCGCCGGGTTTAAAAGATGAGATTCGGCAGGTGCTTTTTTCCATGCATCGTGATCGGCGCGGGCAGAAAATTCTCTCTGAATTGATGATCGATCGTTTTACTCTCCCCCGGGACGAATGGTATGACAACATCCGCAATATAGAGCTGAAAATTGCTTCGTTGGAGAATTAATTTGATGCGACCTAAAAGCTTGAAAAGCAAACTCCTTCTGGCGGTGTCACTGCTGGTTATCGGCAGCGGGTTGCTCATTTCGATACTCGTCACCCAGCGGTACAGTAGCAGTCTTTTCCAATCAATGTCCGCCCGGGCTGAAGGCCTGGCCCACGCCATAGAGCTCGATGCCACTGACAAGATTCTGACCAACGACCTGGTCGCACTTCAGAAAATGCTGGATTACAAGATGCGTAGCAATCCCGTGGTCGCCTATCTGTTTATCATTCGCGACAACCAGGTTCTGGCACACACCTTCAGCCAGGGTATTCCCCTGGGGCTGCTGGAAGCCAATGATGCTGTCCTGGATAATTACGGCAATTTCCAGGAGATTGTGTCTACCGATGGAGAGAATTACCTTGACATCGCCTGGCCGATATTTTCAGGCAAGGCCGGGCTACTGCGCCTTGGGGTATCCGAAAAGCCATATCGGGATCAGGTATTCCAGTTGTGGCTCCAGATGAGCGGGCTTACGCTCGCCATTCTTCTGTTGGCTTTGGGTGGAAGTCTTTTGTTTATCAAACGAATTACCGGCCCGCTGGCAGTGCTGGCCAAAGCAGCAGAAAAAATCAATGCCGGCAATCTGGATGTTAAGGTTGAATTGCGCAGTCAGGACGAAGTCGGCAAATTGACCACAGCTTTCAACCACATGGTTGCCGGAATCAAAGACTACACCCAGCGGCTCAGAGAAAAAAGCACGGAACTGGACCGCGCCCACCAGCAAACACGCACCTCATTTACGATTGCCCAGGAAATCGGAGCACTGACTCATCTGCAGGATGTATGTCGCTATCTGATCAAAGAACTGCAGGGCATCGTAACCTGCAAAGAGATGTGCCTGTTGGTTTTTAGCAGCAGCCGCGCAAATATCTTCCTGCAATCTGATAATGCATCCTTAACCCTGGATAAGGCCTCCTCTAAAAAGGCAGCCGGCTTTTTGTCC
>JASFGH010000292.1:0-5611 GCA_050123865.1 Desulfobacterales bacterium
ATAATTGTCAATAATTATAGTGCAAATTGCTTCAGCTTCCTTGACAGAGCAGTAAAAAAAATCTTAAATTTACACTTTCGAAACAATTTCTTGGGGGGGATGAAATCTTATGCGAAATATATCCTACAATCCTTTTGGGTTTATGCTGTTGGGGTTGTCATTTCTCCTGACCATTTCTGCCTGTCGTCAGGAGCCGCCGCCGCTGCCCGAGCGCATCCGCGCCATTAAAACCACTATGGTTTCCGAGCAGGCCTCCGGAAGGTTGCGCACTTTTTCCGGTGTTGTCGAGGCTGCCGACAGATCCAGCATCAGTTTTGAGGTTTCGGGCAATGTGCGCGAGGTGAGCGTCGACGTGGGTGACCGCATCACCAAAGGCCAGGTGCTGGCTGTCCTGGATAAGCGCACCTATAACCTGAACGTCCGGGCCGCCGAAGCCGAGGTTGGGCGCGCCAAAGTCCAGCTGGCAGATAAGCGCAACGACCTGGACCGCTTCCAGCGTATCAACAAGCAGGACCCCGGTGCCGTCAGCCAGGCCGCCTTAGATCAGTCTCAAGCCGCCGTGGACAGTGCTCGTAAACAGGTTCAATTCACGAAATCACAGCTCAAGCTGGCGCAACGCGACCTGGAAAAAACCGTCCTGCGGGCACCCTTTGACGGGGTGATTGCCACCCGCAATGTGGAGCCTTTTTTTGAAGTCGCCCGCGGGCAGAAGTTATTCGATGTCATTGAGAATACCGGCATGGAAGTGGCCGTCAGCATCCCCGAAGATGCCATCGATGAAATCCAGATGGACCAGAAGGGGGACATCCAATTTTCCGTCATCGCCGAACGCACCTATCACGGCCGGGTGACCGAAATCAGCAAGGTCGCCGGCACCGCCAACGCGTTTCCGATCAAACTTACCCTCGAGAACCCGGATAAGCGTATTCGCCCGGGGATGACCGCCCGGGTGACTTTGATGCTAATGAGTCATGATCATAAAGCCGGCTATCTGGTTCCGTTATCGGCGATCGCCCAGCGGGGTGAAACCAATAAGGGTTTTGTCTTTATCTACGACCCCCAGACATCGACCGTCAAGAAATCGCCCATCAGGGGCAGCAGCGTTCGCGGCAATGATGCCGTTATCATAGAGGGAGTAAAGGACGGCGACATTATTGCGGCGGCCGGAGTCAGTTTTTTGGAGGACGGGCAAAAGGTCAAGTTAATGGAGCCCACGAAAGAAAAAGAAGAGGATTTTGAGATTAAAAAAGCTGAATAATCGAAGCATTCTAACCACAAACCCGCCCGCCTCGCCTGAGCGGCTCGCGATGGCGGACGTGGGACACAAAGATCACAAAGATTAAAACCCTCTTTTCATTTGCCGTGTGCCTTGCGCCGTATGCCGTTTTCGATATTCGAGTATCTGGAATGCTTTAATCCATCACTCCAATACTCCAGTACTCCAATTCATTTATTGAAATTGCCAGAGCAATTGAGCCATCATAATAATTTTCGGAACTAACGCACAAGGATACCTAATATGTCCGCCATCACCAATTTTTCGCTAGGCACCCAACGCCTGACGATGGTTATCATCTTTACGATCATCGTTGGCGGTCTGGGTCAGTTTTTCACTTTCCCGCGCCTGGAAGATCCGGCTATTGTCATCCGCGAAATTGTGGTGACCGCCTTTTTCCCCGGTATGAAACCGGCCGATATCGAAGAGCTGGTCACCCGTAAGCTCGAAGCCCAGATGCGCACCCTGCCTGAAATCGACGACATGTGGTCGGATTCGAAACACGGCCGCGTCGTCCTGCACGCAGAAACCCGCGATGAAGTTGAAGATCTTGATTTTGTCTGGCAGCGGGTTCGCAACAAGATGAGTGATATCAAACCACACCTGCCCTCCGGTACCATCGGACCCTTTGTCAATGACGAGTTCGGGCTGGTATCGGTTGCCGACATCGCCCTGGTCTCAGATGGGTTCTCGATGGCCGAGATGCGCGTCGTGGCCCGGGATATTCGCGACAGGCTATATGAAATCAGAGGAGTTCGCAAAATCGATCTCTACGGCGTCCACCAGGAGCAGGTTTTTCTGGATTTTTCGACCACCCGTCTGGCACAGTTTGGCATTAGCGGGGAAGAGGTCATCGACACCCTGGTCCGGCAGAATGTAGTGTTGCCGGGCGGGTCCTTTGATGCCGCCCAGCAGGATGTCATCGTCGAGCCCACCGGCAATTTCCGCAGCATCGAAGACATCGAAAATGTAGAAATCACCATACCGGACACGCAGCAAACCATACAACTCAAAGACATCGTGACGGTCTATCGCGGCTACGAGGACCCGCCGCGGGACATGGTCTATTTCAACGGCAAGCGCACCATCGTCATCAGCGTGTCGATCACGCCGGGGGTCAACGCGGTGGATTTCGGTCAGCGTTTGACCCGCAAGCTCGATTACCTGGAATCTCAACTTCCTATCGGCTATGAATTGGAGTATGCCACATTCCAGCCGAATCTGGTTGAAACCGCCGTGGCCGGCGGGCTCAGCAATGTCTACCAGACCCTGGTGATCGTCCTGGTGGTCGTCATGCTGTTTTTAGGGGTGCGCACCGGACTGATCGTGGGCTCCTTTGTGCCCATGACCATGCTGCTGGGCCTGATTAGCATGCGCTTTTTCGGCATCGAGCTTGAGCGTGTGTCGATTGCATCATCGATCATTGCCCTGGGAATGCTGGTAGACAACGGCATTGTCATTGCGGAAGACATCCGTTCCCGGCTGGAGCGCGGTGAAGAAAGAAATGCGGCCTGTCTGGCCACCGGAAAAACCCTGGCCATTCCGCTGCTGACCTCATCTCTGACGACCATTTTTGCATTTTTGCCCATGTTATTGATCGATGGGCAGACCGGTGAATACGCCTTCTCTTTGCCCATGGTGGTCATCCTGCTGCTGTTGTCCTCCTGGTTTCTGTCCATGTACATGACGCCGGCCATGTGCTTCTGGTTTATGAAGGTCAAAGCGCCTAAGAATACGCAACCGGCTTCTGAATCCACGGAATTGCCGGGTGCAGAAGACGAAATGGCAGCCTACTCGGGGCGCTTTTACCAGATTTATCTTGGGATCTTGAAAAAAATGCTGCACCTCCGGTTCATTGTTATCGCTGCGGCTGCCGGTGTCATTGTTTTCGGTGGATTCCTGGCTTCGCTGCTGGTGCGCGAGTTTTTCGGGCCTAGTGTGCGCAACCAATTTCTGGTCTATGTCGACCTGCCGGCCGGCTACCGCATCCAGAGCACCGATGGTGTGGTTCAGCAACTGACCGACTGGCTGGCGGACAAAGAACAGAATCCGGATGTTACCAGCACCATCGCCTATGTGGGCACCGGCGGGCCCCGCTTTTTTCTGGTCCTATCACCATTAGATCCGGATCCCCATGTCGCTTTTGTGATCGTTAACACCGAGTCTCCCGATCCGGTTCCGGAGTTCGTCGAGCGCGTGCGGCAGTACTTTGTTGATCATATCCCCCAAGCCAACGGTCGCGTCAAGCAAATGTGGATGGGCTCGGAGGAGCCCGGCTTTCTGGAAATTCGCATATACGGTCTGGATTCCGCCTATATTTTTGAAAAAGGCAACCAGCTCGCCGCTAAACTAAAAGCCCTGCCGGGCACGCTGGATGTTCGCAATACCTGGGAAAACAAAGTCGTTAAAGCCCATGTCGTTGTGGATCAGGCCCGGGCGCGCCGTGCCGGTGTGACTTCTAAAGAAACAGCCATTTCCCTTCAATCGCACATGGACGGAATACAAGTAACCGATTACCGTGAGCTGGATGTGGCCATCCCGGTCATTGCCCGCTCGGAAGCGGCCGAGCGAAAGGTCCTCAGTGACCTCTGGAACGTGATGGTGCGCTCAGCCCGGGACGGCACCAGTGTACCGCTGACCCAGATTGCGGACATCCGTGGTCAATGGGATTTTAGCCGCATCGCGCGGCGCAACCAGGAGCGCTGCGTGACCATCGAGGCCAAGCACGAATATCTCAAAGCACCCGAGTTACTGGAGGCCACTAAACCCTTTATCGAGGAACTGGAATTAAACGATGACAGCTGGTGGGAGGTTGGTGGCGAATTAGAATCGCAAGCAGAAGTCATGGAAAAACTCACCCGCTGGATGCCCCATTGTTTCTTTGGTATTGTCGTGCTTCTGGTGTGGCAGTTTAATTCGATTCGGCGGCCGATGATCATATTTATCACCATTCCGCTGGCTTTTGTGGGCGCCTTTATCGGACTGCATGTCATGCGGGCGCCCTTTGATTTTTTCGGCATGCTGGGGCTGCTCAGCCTGGCCGGGGTGATTATCAATAATGGTATCGTACTGATCGACAAAATTGACGCCGAGAGGGCTGCAGGCCGCGAACCTTATGATGCAGTGGTCATGGCGGCCGTGTCGCGCTTCCGCCCGATTATCATGACCACCATCACAACCATCCTGGGCGTGATGCCTCTGATCATAAGCCATGATGCGCTGTTTTATTCACTGGCCATCATCCTTGCTTTCGGACTGGCGGCCGGCACCGTGCTGACGCTGGCGGTTGCACCGGTGCTCTATTCGCTTTTTTTTCGGGTAAAGGTGCCGTAATAAATACCACCGCACGCATCCTTACCACCGGTGCTTGGTTCGAGTTGCACAACCGATATATGTGTAAATTACAGGCGTACCCAATTCGATAGTTCGGGGTTGCGAAGATCCGTAAATCGTGGTTTATATTTCAACATATCACATCATATTAATTGGCTGCATCAAATCCACAAAAATTCACTTTTGAGTGCTACGAGGTATCTTTATGTTACCGAATTTATTAATTAAAACAGGTTTATCCGTACGGGTTACGGCAATGGTTAATCTGACTATTTTGGCAGCGTTCGCTGTTTTGTGGCTGAGCGGCTGCACTATGGTGGGACCGGATTTCGTAAAACCCGAAGCACCGGTTCAGGCCGAGTGGCTTGAATTCCGCAATCCGGAAATAAAGACAGAGCCCGCTGACTATAGAGATTGGTGGACTGTTTTTAATGACCCGGTTTTAAACAGTCTGGTCGAAACAGCCTACCAGCAGAATCTGCCGCTTCAGATTGCCGGTTTGCGAATATTTCAGAGTCGCGCCCAGCTGGGCGTGGTGGTCGGCAATGTCTATCCCCAGCAGCAACAGGGCAGAGGCGGTGCCGATTATAACCGCATTAGCGAAAATTCCCCCAATAGCCTTGGAATTGACAATTCTTTCTGGCAATATAACGGCGGCTTCGATGTGGCCTGGGAGCTGGACGTCTGGGGAAAATTCCGGCGCGCGGTCGAATCCGGCGTAGCCAATCTGGAATCCGCCATCGCCGACTACGACGACATACTGGTCTCCTTGACCGCCGAGGTTGCGCGGACCTATGTTTTGTTGCGCACGTTTGAAGAACGTCTCGAGATCGCCAGAGAAAATGTAAAAATTCAACAGCGTTCTCTGGAAATCGCCGAGATTCGATTTAAGGCCGGAGCGGTCACCGAGCTGGACGTGGTTCAGGCCAAATCCTTACTTCGGAACACCGAAGCCTTTATTCCGCGGTTTGAAGCCGGCATCCGGCAGGCTAAAAATGCGCT
>JASFGH010000293.1:0-5608 GCA_050123865.1 Desulfobacterales bacterium
GACGGACCGGTGGCGCTGGCGCTGACGCGTCAAAATCTTCCCACTTTAGACCGCAATTCACAGTATACATCCGCTGCGGGTCTGCACCGGGGTGGTTATGTTCTAAGCGAGGCCGCAAACGGCAAACCGGAAGTGATTCTGATCGCCAGCGGCTCGGAAGTGCACATTGCCCTCACAGCTGCTGAAATGATCGATGCCAAAGGATACGCCACCCGGGTGGTCAGCATGCCGTCCTGGGAACTGTTTGAAGCCCAGCCAGCTGATTATCGCCAACAGGTATTGCCGCCGGCGGTCAAAGCCAAAATTGCCGTCGAAGCCGGCAGCCCCCAGGGCTGGCATCGCTACGTTGGCGATGCCGGTCGGGTCGTTGGCCTGGATCATTTCGGTGCATCCGCACCTGCTCAGACGCTGTTTGAAAAATTCAGACTGACGTCCGATCAGGTGGTTGAAAAAGCGCTGGAATGTGTTTAATGATACATTTTGTTTGCATCGAAAATAAGAGGAGAAGGAGACGCTTATGTCTAAACTGATCGAACTCGAGAAAATGGGCCAATCCATCTGGCTGGACTATATTCAACGCTCTTTATTAAACTCCGGCGATCTCAAGCAAATGGTCGACTCCGGTCTGAGGGGAGTGACGTCCAATCCGGCGATCTTTGAAAAGGCCATTGCCGGCAGCAACGATTATGACGATGATTTGAAGCAGCTGGTCAATACCGATGGCTCGATTGAGCAAATCTATGAAGCACTGGCCATAAAAGATATTACGCTGGCCACCGACACGCTGCGCGGCGTTTATGAATCGACTAATGGAAAAGACGGCTACGTCAGCCTGGAGGTCAGCCCGGAGCTGGCCTACGAAACGGATAAGACGGTGGCCGAGGCCAAGCGGCTGTTTGAGACCGTCAACCGGCCCAATGTGATGATCAAAGTGCCGGCAACGAAGGCAGGCCTGCCGGCAATTACCGAATTGATCGGGTGCGGCGTCAATGTTAATGTCACCCTGATTTTTAGCCTGCAAAATTATAAAGCCGTGGCTGAAGCCTATCAGGCCGGACTCGAACATCTGGCGGCAAATGGTCCCGACGTCCTGGGAGGGCATGCGATTGATCGCGTGGCATCGGTGGCGTCATTTTTTGTCAGCCGCGTGGATACGGCGGTGGACAAGGAATTAGAAAAAACCGGCAGCACGGAACTGCTGGGCAAAATTGCGGTCGCCAACTCGAAAATCGCTTATGCTGAATACAAAAACATTATCCAGCAACCCCGCTGGCAGCAATTGGCCGCTCAAGGTGCGCAGGTGCAACGTGTTCTGTGGGCCAGTACCAGCACCAAGAATCCGGCCTATCCGGACAACCTTTATGTAGATGAACTCATCGGGCCGGATACGGTCAACACCCTACCGCCGGCAACCCTGGACAGTTTTATGGACCACGGCCGGGTGGCAGAAACCCTCACCCGGGGGCTTGAAGAGGCGCAACGCCAGGTTGCCCAGCTGGCGGACCTGGGGATCGATCTGGATGCCGTCACCCACAAACTGCAGGATGACGGCGTGGTGGCATTTGCCAAGCCGTTTGCCAAACTGCTGGAGAGCATTGCTGAAAAGTGCAAGCAAATAAAAGCAGCATAAAGGAAATAATGGAATGATGGAAAAGAGGGAGCTTCATGGGTTTGAAAAAGCAGGATGAATCAAAACAGAAGGCGGCGCATCGCGCAGTGGAAGCGATCGAATCCGGGATGATCGTGGGCCTGGGTACCGGCAGTACGACATCGTTTGCCGTGATCCGGATTGCAGAGCGCATCAAATCCGGTGGCCTTGCCAACATCGTCGGCATTCCAACCTCCATTCGCACCGAAAAATTGGCCCGGGAACTAAATATCCCTCTGGCAACCCTGGATGAACAACCGGAAATCAATGTGACCATCGACGGGGCCGATGAGGTCGACCCGGAGCTGAATTTGATCAAAGGCGGCGGCGGCGCGCTGCTGCGCGAAAAGGTGGTTGCGCAGGCCAGCCGCACGAATATCATCGTCGTCGATGAAAGCAAACTTTCTGACTGTCTGGGAACCCACTGGGCTCTGCCGGTAGAAGTGATCCCCTTTGCCGCCAAAACCGAAGCTAACTTTTTACAATCGCTGGGGGCAGCGGTCAGCATGCGCCGCGATGAAGAAGGGCAGCCTTATAAAACCGACCAACACAATTATATCCTGGATGCGAATTTCGGCCCGATCTCGGATCCAGCCGCCCTGGCGCACCGGCTAAACCAACGCGCCGGTATTATCGAGCACGGACTTTTTCTGGGCCTGGCCGGCGAGGTCATCGTCGCAGCTGAAGATGGCATTCGGCACTTGCAACGCAAAAACAAATGAAAACACGTCGACAATTCATCGGCTGGGCCCTAAAGCTGCTGGCCGGTTTGAGCCTGTTTATCACGACGATCAGGGCCACACTAAAAAAAGCCTGGGCCCAAACAAAACGGTTCATCGTTCCGCGGGACACTGACCTATCGACCTTACGCAATAGAGATCCGGCTACGCTGGACAACCGCAATCTGGAGGTTTTGCCATTAGACGCTTTTGAGACCATGGGGTTGAGCAACCATCCCGTACACTTGCCATCATGGCACCTGATCATCGAGGGCCATGTCGCCGTGCCAACCCGACTACCCTATTCGGAAATCATCAAGCTTCCACCAATTGAGCGCAAGGTATTGTTGATCTGCCCCGGTATCTTTGTCAATCACGGACTGTGGAAGGGAATTTCGCTGATGACGGTGTTGGAGATGGCACAGATGGAACCCGGTACCACCCATATCGGCGTTTACGGGCCGCGGGGCACGCGCGAAAAAGTCGAGCGCTTCCCGATCGCCGATATTCGATCGGATAAAGTTTTTCTGGCCTATGCAGTCAACGGTAAAAAACTACCGGTACGGCATGGGTTTCCGCTGCGCATCGTCGCCGAAGACTACTACGGGGACGATTGGGTCAAGTATGTGTATAAGATAGAAGCCATCAAGGCGAAAACATAAGGCAACGTCATTGTTCCATTGGAGTGTTGGGGCAAACCAATTGCGGATTGAGATATCAAGTATGTCGCCCATTTAAAATCCGAAATCCGCATTCCGAAATTATCTTTGCTCCAGCACCCTAAGATGAGGACATGAAGGAGCATTCGATGGACAACACAGATTATCGTTCGCAAATTGAAATTGACCAAGGAAAGTTTGACTTTTTTGACATTACGCGGCTGGAAAAAAACGGCATGGCCGATCTTCAGCGCCTGCCCTATTCGATTAAAATCCTGGTGGAAAACCTGTTGCGCAAGCTGGATGGGCACGTGGTTCGCGAGGAAGACCTGAAAAATATCGCCCGCTGGCAAAAAAGCTATGATACACCGGTTGAAATACCGTACCACCCTGCAAGAGTTCTGATGCAGGATTTTACGGGCGTTCCGGCGGTGGTCGATCTTGCGGCCATGCGCGATGCCGTCAATGACCTGGGCGGCGATCCGCAAAAAATCAATCCGCTGGTTCCGGTGGATCTGATCGTCGATCATTCAGTGCAGGTCGACTATTTTGGCACCGCTGATGCCATCACCCAGAATGTCGCCAAAGAATATGAACGCAACGCCGAACGCTATGCCCTGCTCAAGTGGGCCCAGAAAAGCTTTGATAATTTCAACGTCGTTCCGCCCAACTCGGGCATTTGCCACCAGGTTAATCTGGAATATCTGGGGCAGGTGGTCATGACCGAAAAAGCCGGCAATGTGACGCTGGCCTATCCGGATACCCTGGTGGGCACCGACTCGCACACTCCGATGATCAACGCCATCGGGGTCATGGGGTGGGGCGTCGGTGGCATCGAGGCCGAAGCGGTGACGCTCGGGCAGCCGTATTACATGTCCATTCCGCAGGTCATTGGCGTCAAGCTGGTCGGTGAGCTGTCAGCCGGCACTACGGCAACCGATCTGGTGCTGACCGTCACCGAGTTGCTACGCCAGCGCAATGTGGTTGAAAAATTTGTCGAATTTTTCGGATCCGGCATGAAAAACCTGTCCGTTACTGACCGGGCCACCCTGGCCAACATGACCCCCGAATACGGTGCCACTCTGGGCTTTTTTCCCATTGACGAGAAAACCATCGATTACCTCAAAATGACTAACCGCGCCGACCAGGCTGTGATCGTTGAAGCCTATGCCCAAAAACAGGGCCTTTTTTACACGGATGCCAGCGAGCCCGAATATTCAGAAATCGTCGAGCTCGATTTGTCCACGGTGGTGCCCTGCGTTGCCGGTCCGGCGCGGCCCCAGGACCGCATCAACCTCAACGACCTGAAGCAGAGCTTTGCGACCCAGCTGGGCTGTGATTATGAGCGTGACACGGATGTCGAGCATATATCCAAGTACCATGATGAATCCGGATCGAAAACCAGCCGCCCCGAATATTGCAAGCCCAAAAAGAAAGCCTGTCAAATCGTCGTCAACGGTGAACCGGTTAAGCTTTGTGATGGGGACGTCGTTATTGCAGCCATTACCTCCTGTACGAATACCTCCAATCCGTTTGTGATGCTGGGTGCCGGATTGGTGGCCAAAAAGGCTCTTGAAAAAGGACTGAGCGTGCCCGCCTTCGTAAAAACCTCCCTGGCGCCGGGCTCCAAGGTTGTTATTGATTATTTAAGAGATGCCCAATTGCTCTCTTATCTGGAAAAACTGGGGTTTTACCTGGCTGGGTTCGGCTGCACCACCTGCATCGGCAACAGCGGACCGCTGCCGCCTGAAATCGGAAAGGCGATAAAGGACAAGGATTTAACCGTCGCCGCCGTGCTTTCGGGCAACCGTAATTTTGAAGCTCGCATTCATCAGCAGGTCCGTGGCAATTTTCTGGCATCACCGATGCTGGTGGTGGCCTTTGCCATCGCCGGCACCATCGATATTGACCTGGCCAGCGAACCACTCGGCAAAGATGCAGACGGCCAGCCGATTTATTTGAAAGATATCTGGCCGAGCGCTGCGGAAATTGAAAGCCTCGTCCATCAGCATGTCAAACAGCAATATTTCAAAGAGGAGTACGCCAAAATCTTTGACGGCGATCAATTCTGGCAACAGCTTCCGGTGGCTGAAGGGACTACCTTTGACTGGCAGGAGCAATCGACCTACATTCGCAAGCCGCCTTATTTTCAGGGATTTGCTCTGGAAATCGACGAACCGGCGGATGTAGACAATGCCGGTGTTTTGCTGATTTTAGGCGATTCGCTAACCACAGACCATATTTCGCCGGCCGGCGCCATCCCGCCGGATTATCCGGCCGGGCAATATTTGATCGATAAGAAGGTCGCGCCGGCTGATTTTAATTCCTACGGATCCCGCCGGGGTAACCACCAAGTCATGATGCGCGGCACCTTCGGTAACATCCGAATCAAAAACAGGCTGGTGGATCCCAAAGAAGGCAGTTACACCCTTAAATTCCCAAGGCGCCAGGAGATGTTTGTTTACGATGCCGCCATGCAATACATGGCTGAAAATAAACCACAACTCGTGCTGGGGGGTAGGGAATACGGCACCGGCTCATCACGGGACTGGGCGGCAAAAGGGTCCCAGCTGCTGGGTATT
>JASFGH010000294.1:0-5594 GCA_050123865.1 Desulfobacterales bacterium
GTACCGAGGACCCGATGGTCATCATCGATCACATTATCGCAGGGGCCCAAAAGGCCAAGGGCCGCCGTTACCATCCGGCTGACTTAAGCAATGGATTTAAACATAAAGGCTATGTGGTCGAGGCCGACCGCAAGATGGCCATCCGGCTGGGAATTGAGGCTTCCAAAGCGGGTGATACCGTTCTGATTGCCGGTAAGGGCCATGAAACCTATCAGATTATAGGGTCGACAACAATTGACTTTGATGACAGAGACGAGGCTCGCAAAGCACTTTGCGCCATCCGCCTTGAGCCTTATGCCTTAAGCCGATGAGTTACGGACAAGGGACGATGGACAACGGACAAACATTGCCATGGACATTATCTGACATCCTGAAGACCACCGGCGGTGAATTATTGAGCGGAGACCCCATGCAGGGCTTTGAAAACATCGGTATCGATTCACGCGACATTGCGCCCCGTGACGTGTTCGTTGCCATTGCCGGTGACGTTCATGATGGGCATACTTTTGTTAATGACGTCGTTCAGCAGGGTGTCAGCGGCCTGATTGTCAGCCGGGAAAAATCGGCAGATTTGCCCGTCACCGATTGGCAGGCCCGGCAGATTGCCTGTGTGGCCGTTGCCGATACCACCCGGGCACTGGGTGACCTGGCGGCCTACCATCGTTCTCGAACCCACGTGCCGCTAACGGCCATAACCGGCTCCAACGGCAAGACCACAACCCGTCAGATGACCGCACAGGTAGTGGCCCAAAAATACAACACTCTGGCGACCATCGGCAATTATAACAATCAGATTGGCGTTCCCCTGACCCTGCTCAGGCTAACCGGCGAATATGAGCATGCCGTGGTCGAACTGGGCACCAACAGCCCCGGTGAAATTGCGCGCCTATCCCAGATTTGTGCGCCGGATATCGGCGTCGTCACAAACGTAGGCCCGGCGCACCTTGAAGGTCTTGGATCTCTGGATGGCGTCATGCGCGAAAAAGAACAACTGATCGAACATCTTAAAGCCGGGGGCAAAGCCGTTCTGAACGCCGATGACCGTAGAGTCTATCAGATGGCAAGCCGCACGGAGCGGGAAAAGCTCCTATTTGGTTTGTCCAAAGAGGCCGGAATCCGGGCCACAGCGGTAACCGAACGAACAGGCGGTATTTCATTTAGGCTGCATTTGCCCGACGAGCACCTGACGGTTGCCCTGAGCGTCCCGGGGCAGTTTATGGTTTTGAATGCACTGGCCGCTGCCGCCGTCGGATACTTACTGAAGTTGTCGGCCGAAGACATAAAGGCCGGCCTGGAGAGCTTTGAACCGGTCTGGGGCCGCATGGATATTTTTCAAACGGCCAACGGGATCCACATCATCGATGACACCTATAATGCCAATCCCGAATCGATGAAAGCCGCCATTACGACCCTGAGGACTTTGCGGCGTAACAACCGCAGCCTGTTTGTTGCCGGCGACATGCTCGAACTAGGAGACCAGTCTGAAGCGCTGCACAAGCAAGTGGGCGCATGGGCGGCAGCCGCCAACATCGATAAACTGCTGGTAACCGGCGATTTTGCAAACGCCGTGGCGGCCGGCGCAATGCGTGCCAAAATGAAGCCGGCAGACATATTTACGGGAACCCGGGATGAAATCATCGACACACTCAAGCAATCGCTGAAGGCCGGGGATTGGGTTTTGATCAAAGGATCCAGGGGCGCCCGGATGGAAACCATTGTCAAAGGGCTCAAAAGCTGGGCCGGTATGAAAGAGGACTGAAGGCTATAGGCTGAGGACAGAACTTAAAGGATCGGGAAAATATGTTTTTGATAGCTATCCTAAGACTTAATTTTTTTCTCTGTGCTCTCTGTGTCTCTGTGGTGATTACAACAAAACGGATGGCTGCTGCCGCCTGCCCGCCATCGCTGTTGACTGTCCCGCTCTCACGCATATGCAGATTGCGGCGGACGGGTGAGGCGGGCGGGTGGCACTCTCTGAAAAGTGCCTAAAATGCTAAAATTGGGAAGTGCCTAAAGTTCATCGTGGCTGGAAGCCACTCCCACGAACCGAGCATACTCGTGGGAGCGGCTTGAAGCCGCGATAAAACACAAACAACCAATAACAAAATAACGAATAATAAATCGATGCTGTATCACCTGCTATATCCGCTACACACGACGCTGTCGGTCTTTAACGTATTTCGTTACATTACGTTTAGAACCATTTATGCCAGCCTGACGGCCTTTTTGATCTGTTTTCTGCTGGGGCCGTGGATCATTCGCAAACTCAGCGGCATGCAGGTGAAACAATACATCCGTGACGACGGACCCGAGAGCCATCTGTCCAAGGCCGGCACCCCCACCATGGGCGGCCTGTTGATTGTGTTTTCCGCGGTGGTGTCAACACTTTTGTGGAGCGATCTGACCAACTACTTTGTCTGGATTATGCTGTTTGTCATCATCGGTTATGGCCTGGTGGGCTTTGTAGACGACTATTTGATGCAGGTAAAAAAACGCAGCAAGGGCCTTTCGGTTCGCAAAAAATTCGGACTGCAAATCGTTCTGGCGATCATCACCGGTTCGCTGGTTTACGCCAGCCCGAATTTTTCCACCGAGGTGACCATACCATTTTTAAAGAAGCTCTCACCGGACCTTGGCTGGGGATACATTTTTTTTGCTGCTCTGGTAATTGTCGCCGCATCCAATGCCGTCAACCTGACCGACGGCCTGGATGGTCTGGCCATCGGGCCGGTGATCATTGCGGCTGCCACCTATATGATCTTTGCCTACGTTGCCGGTCATGTCAAAATTTCAGAATACCTGCAGATCAATTACGTGGCCGGCAGCGGAGAAGTGGCCATTATTTGCGGGACCCTGGCAGGTGCCGGCATGGGCTTTTTATGGTTTAATGCCTACCCGGCACAGATTTTTATGGGCGATGTCGGCTCACTGTCTCTGGGCGCTGCCCTGGGCACCATCGCTGTGATTACCAAACAGGAAATTCTGCTGGTGCTGGTCGGCGGCCTGTTTGTGATCGAGGCCTTGTCGGTCATTTTTCAGGTGGGTTTTTTCAAGATGACCAGCGGCCGCCGGATCTTTAAAATGGCCCCGCTCCACCATCACTTTGAGCTCAAGGGCTGGCCGGAGCCAAAGGTCATCGTCCGGTTCTGGATAATTGCCATTGCGCTGGCGCTGCTGGCAATGAGTACGCTCAAGCTGAGATAGCACATATTCAAAACATGGCGCATTTGGATTTAATATTTTGGATTTGTTTCGAATTTCGAGATTCGGATTTCGAATTTATATTGTTGTAATCCGATTTTACGCAACTTGAAATATTATTTCGACATTGATGATGAAGCTTAGGAACAAAAAAATCGTGATTGTTGGTCTTGGCCGCACCGGGCTTGCGGTCGCCCGGTTCCTGCATCACCGGGGCGCGCGTATTATGGCGACCGACACCGCCGATGAGGCTGCCCTGGGGGACACGGTCGCACAGCTGCTTAATATGGGTGTCGATGTCGAGCTGGGCGCCCATCGCAGCAGAGTTTTTCAGGAATCGGATCTGATTGTCGTCAGCCCGGGTGTTTCTCACACCATCGCACCCATCGCCCAGGCCAGGGCCAAGGGCGTAGAGGTTGTCGGAGAGGTGGAATTGGCCGCAAGATTCATCCAGGCGCCCATTGTTGCGGTGACCGGTACCAACGGCAAAACCACAACCACCGAGCTTCTGGGTAAAATGTTACAAAATTCCGGCATGACCACCTTTGTGGGCGGCAATATCGGCAATCCGCTGATCGAATATGTCAGCAGCGGTCAAAAGGAACAACTTGTTGTGGCCGAAATCAGCAGTTTTCAGCTAGACACCATCGATCGGTTCCGCCCGAAGGTCAGCATTCTGCTGAATATCACGGCAGATCATCTGGATCGCTACCCGGATTTTGAAGCCTATGCGGATTCCAAGATTCGAATTTTTAAAAATCAGCTGGCCGATGATGTTGCCGTTCTCAACGGGTCGGATCCGCTTATTCGTGCTAAAACAGCACATATTAAAAGTCGGCGCCTGTTTTTTCCAGCGCTGCAAGCCGATGAACAGGGCGCCGTCTTAAACGGAAAACGGATCATCCTGAAACTGGATCAATTATCACCGATCCAAACAGAAATCCGCCATCCGGATTCCGGATTCCGCATTCGAGACTATTTGGATATAACCCAAACCGCCCTTATGGGGCGCCATAATCATGAAAATGTGTGTGCGGCCAGTCTGGCCGCCCTGGCGGCCGGTGGAACAGTAGACGAAATTCAGCAAACTCTCGCTCAATTCAAAGGCCTGCCGCACCGACTCGAGCATGTGGCCACCATCAACAACATCCACTTTTACAATGATTCCAAAGCCACAAATGTGGATGGTGTTCTCAGAGCGCTGGACTGTTTTGCGAAACCGATTGTGCTGTTGATGGGGGGTCGTGACAAGGGCAGCAATTTCAAGGTGCTGGCGGATTCGATCGGCAAGCATGTCAAAGAACTCATCGTGATGGGTGAAGCGGCCGGGCCTATCAAAAATGCGCTCGGCCGGCAGATACCGACCAAGATGGCGGTTTCAATGGATACTGCGGTGGCAACCGCATTTGCCGACGCAAACCCGAATGAGGTCGTCCTTTTATCACCCGGGTGTGCGAGCTTTGACTGGTACGGCAGTTATGCCGAAAGGGGCGATGATTTCCGCCGTGCGGTCGAGGACGTCAGAAGAAAAGCACAGGGCAACACTTGAAGAAGAGGAAAATTAATAAAAGGCCTCACGCAAACCCGCCCGCCCCGCCTTGCTCGCATGGCGGGCGTGGGATGCCAAGGCGCTAAGTTGAATTACAAACAATAATACAAAAATTTTTTCTTGGCGAGCTTTGCGGCTTTGAGAGAGACAAAATTTACACACTTTGGACAATGGCAAAAAAACAACACCATACCCAGACCGCATATTATGATGTCCAGCTGTTGTTTCCGGTCCTTTTCCTGGTGGGCGTCGGGATCGTGATGGTGTACAGCGCCAGTTCTGCACTAGCGCTTAAAGAATTCGGCAGCGATTTCTTTTTTCTAAAAAAACAGGCGCTGTTCGCCCTGGCGGGCGCGGTCGTACTCGTGGCCGGCAGGCATTTTCCGTATCGCTATTATCGCGTGCTGGCCTACCCGTTGATCGGGATTTCCCTTGGACTTCTGGCGCTGATTCATTTTAGCGATTTAGGGCTGACGGCCGGTGGGGCCACCCGATGGATGCAGCTGGGCAGTTTTTCGTTTCAACCGTCTGAGTTTGCCCGTATCGCGCTGGTCATCTACCTGGCATACTCGATGGAAAAAAAGGCCGACCTGATCAAACAATTTTCAATTGGCTTTTTGCCGCACGTTCTGGTGCTGGGTGCCTTTGTTGCCCTGATTTTCATCCAGCCGGATTTCGGCACTGTTTTTATCTTCAGCGCGCTGACGTGGATCATGCTGTTTATCGGCGGTGTTCGATTTTCGCAGCTTTTTGCAACAATGCTGGTCATATTGCCGGTGGCCTATTTGTTTTTGATCAATGCCGAATACCGCGCCAAACGGATTTTAGGCTTCCTCAATCCATG
>JASFGH010000295.1:0-5558 GCA_050123865.1 Desulfobacterales bacterium
GCATGTTGTTGGAGTGAATCGCCATGGTGTGCCCATTGCCCTGTTCGGCGGCAACTGCTCTGTCAATGGCCTCATCGACAGTGGCACAGCGAATAAACGGTAAAACGGGCATGATCTGTTCGGTCCAGACCAGGGGATGATAGGCATCGGTTTCTAAAATGACAATCTGGGTTTCGGGGTCGACGTTCACACCGATGCTCTGCAAAATAAAAATAGGCGGTTTGCCGATGTAATCCATATTGATAACACCGGGTTCACCAGGGCCTTTTACTTCCTTAAAGATATGCTTGAGTAATTCTTCTCCCTGAGCCGCATTTATTTCATAGGCACCGAATTGTTTCAATTTTTGCTTGAATTGATCGGCAACCGATTCAACGACAAAGATTTCTTTTTCGCTGGCACAGGCCATGCAATTTGAAAAGCCGGCCCCTTCGACAATGCATGCGGCAGCTCGATCCAGATCGGCGGTGTCATCCACCACCACTGGTGGGTTTCCGGGGCCTCCGGCGATAAGACGTTTGCCGGTCTGGGTGGCAAAAGCCACCACGCCGTGGCCGCCTGTGACGGCAATCAATTTGATTTTAGGATGCGTCATCAGCGCCTGGGCCGATGGCACCGAAGGCTCTTCAAGACAGCAGACGCAATTGGTGGGACCGCCGGCTGCAACAATTGCCTGATTCAGATCCTGGATAACGCGTGCTGAAACCTTGCGGGTTTTGGGATGCGGGTTATTGACGACCGTGTTGCCGCCGGCCAACATCATAATGGCATTGAACAGGATAGTCGGCGCGCCATTGGTGACCGGATTGACCGAGGCAATTACGCCCACCGGTATACGCTCGATGATGGTAACACCTTTGTCTCCGCTGAACACCTCCGGCTGCAAGTCTTCCATCCCCATAACCAGGCAGGCCGCTTGATTTTTTTTAACATTATCTTCGCTTTTTCCGAGACCGGTTTCTTCGAATTCCATGCGACCATAAGTCTCGGCATTGGCGTTGCCGACGTCCCGTATCGCTTGAATAATTTGCTCGCGAGCTTTTAGGGGTAGGGATAGTAACTGTTTTTGAGCATTCGCAGCGGCATCAATGGCATCTTCGATTTCATGAAAAACGCCATCAAATACAAGGCTGGATGATTCAGGAGAGCGGTCGGGTTCGGAAAATTCGATGCCTTCTTTTTGCATGCGGTTGATGACCGTCTCAACAATTTGTTCGATTCCGCGCTCATCCAGTTTCATGGATCATCTCCAGCCTTTTTACGAGTTGCTCCGCCCCGGCCTCAAGGGATGCTTTTGGGTGCAGTCAATATTTTTGTTGATAGCGTTAGTTTTTTTTTCATGAACTTTTGGTATCCATCGGGTAAAAGGCACTCAGATACGACATGTGATCCTGTTCCGGCGCGTGCTCATCCATCCCTTCGTCAGTATAAAATTCATTGCCGACCTTAACGCCTTCGTCAAATTTAGCCAGATATCTCACGGCTTTGCTTTCATCCAGGAAAGTGATTTCATGGATAAGGGCACTGAGGTAAGCGATCACATGCGCAAAAGGATCGATAAAAGAAATCGACTCCAGGTCGATGATGATATACTGGTCAGCCAGCGTGATGATGGGAGATTTTGGCGTATCGCTGAGTCCGACTATTTTTACTTTGTATTTTTTGGCCAGCTGTATCAATTCAATTGTTTTGCTGGGATACCGAGGGAAAGCAACAACAAACATGACAACGGATTTGCCGTTGCGGACGATCAAATCCTTAATCTCCCATGAGAGCGAGGTATCCAGATAAACGTCGTTGCGTATCTTTTTTAGAAGATAGCCGAAATAATATGCCAGGATGGCCGAAGCGCGATAGCCGATAACATAAACATTTTTAGCCCTGAAAATCGTTTTGGCAATTTTTTTGAGATCTTTGGCGCTGATGGCATTGCGTAAATTTTCAATATTTTTAATGGCATTTTGACAGTATTTATCCAGGGTGTTTTGCTCGTCAATCTGCTGGCTGGCTTTTTGCAGTCGTTCCACGGCGGTTAATTCAATGTGCAAAAGGCCTTTCATGTACTGAACAAAATCCATGTATCCCGAAAACCCCAGGTCGTTGACAAAACGGATAATCGTCGGTTCGCTGACATTGCATTCCTGAGCGATTTCTTTTGCAGTCATTAAGAAAATCTTTTTATGATCTTTTAAAATCAAATCGGCAACGCGCCTTTTTTTGGGTGAAAGCTCAGGGTAGACTCTAATGATTTTTTCAAAAAGATCTTTTCTGGCTGATTGCATATGTCAAAAGTCCTTTCCCGGTAGCGCAAGCAGGCAGCCCTCGGCGGCCTCTTTGGCGGCCTGGACCTCGGAAGTCGTACCTGCCAGGTAGACGCGACCGGAAGCGCCAAAAACCGTCACGTGAATCAGCTTGATGTCAGCGGCTTTTTCGGCTTCATTGGCGGCATAGCCAGCATAACCGGCAGGCACACATTCAAGGATGTACAGTGTTTCGTCCTCGATCATCATACTGGCAGCGCGGAAGCGGTTAACGATTTGGCCCATGTAAGGGTCCATGCGCTCGATGGTTTCTGCGGCCAGAATTTTTGGCTTCAAGCGCTCATTTTCTTTGACACCCAGATAATCCAGAATCACCTCACCGGCCTGTTTGACGTCGGCCGGAGAATCTGCATGGACCTCCAACATGCCAAAGGTTCTTTCCACGACCATAGCGCCCGGCATGACATTGGCTTTCTTCAAAACAATGTCGGTAATCGAATTGATTTCTATGCCGGGGGCAATTTCCATAAATAGCGCCGACTGTCCGGCTACCGGATAGTAACCGCGGGCGGTGCTGCCGATATAGCCCACCAGCTGCTTTTGCAATTGATCGATTAATGCGTATGCTCGAAGTTCAACCATATTCACCACTCTCAAAAATCAATGCTCAGCCGGACTGAAGACCTTTGTCATTTTTATCGTGCGACCTTTCAAATGCTTTTCAGCCATTCGCGCTTGTTGGGGCAAACCGCAGTAACAGTGTTGCAGACCGAATTTCCCTGGCAGGCGCATTCCTGATCTCCGCCTTTGCTGAAACGACCAAAACAAAAATCGTTGATCGGTATCGATGTCTGGCAGTCCATGATCAATTCGCAAATGAGTCTTCCGGTGACAGGCGCTAACCCGAATCCGTGCCCGCTGAATCCGGTGGCAAACACAAATCCTGGGACTTCTTCAGTATAGCCCAGTACTGGGATACCATCCGATATTTGGGCAATCAGGCCCGACCAGGTGCGAATGACGTTTACATTTTTCAATACCGGGAAAAAATCAATGACCATTTCGGAAATGGCCGGGCCGATAAAATGAAACAACGGTTTGCCTTCCCGATGTATAAATTGCTCGGTACCGACAAAACCACCCCAGAAGAATGAACCGTGCACGGTCTGCCGCCCGTAAAACAGTCCCTTGGCATGCCCGATCATTTGTTTGAACAGGGGAGGGTAAGGTTCGGTTATCATGGCCTCGGAAAATACGGGACGCATCGGTAAATCCAGACCCACCATGTTGGCCACTTTGCGTCCGGCGACCCCGGCGGCATTGACGACCAAATCGGTCTCAATGGTTTGTTTGTCGGTTATCACGGCGCTGACTTTGCTTTTTTGCAGGCGGATGTCTTTGACTTCTTCATGCGTAAAGATGCGGGTACCGAGGCTTTTGGCCTTTTGAAAAAAGGCATAGGTGGTCAAAAACGGATTCACATGCCCGTCTGTCGGGCAGAAACTGGCGCCCAGCACTTTTTCGCCGATATGGGGATTGATATTCAGGACCTGTTTGCGATCCAGCATTTCCAGCTCAAGGTTTGCGGCCTTCTGGTTTTCAACGGATTTGCGCATGGTGTCCAGTTCTTCCTCGGATGTGCAAAGCCGCAGATTGCCTTCACGCACATACTCGATGTCCATGCCAAGCTCTTCATGCAACTGTCCATATATCTGAATGCTTTCGATGGCCAGCGGCATTTCTTTGAGATTGCGTGCCGATTGGCGCACGCCGCCGCCATTGGCACCGGAAGCTTCTCCCCCGATATCTGATCTCTCGATGATAACGGGCTTTAGACCTTCGCGGGCCAAATTATAGGCTATGGCACACCCCATAACGCCGCCTCCGATGATTACGGTATCTGCTTTCTCAGGCATCTTTTCTCCGGAGATGATAAACAGTTATAATTTAACAAATTTTGTTTTTACTTTTTATTTGGTGGTGTTTGTTTTTTGCTCAAGTAAGTAAATCTTTTTGTGTTTAAACATTTGATCATCTGAATTTTGACATTGTTTCGGATTTCGTACTTCATATTTTAACTCAGACGTGTTCGGTATCTCAAAGAGCATCACCATATTAATGAGCTTAGCTGTTAGCAAAAACCGCCATGCGCAGAGGTCGTACCGGCCCCCTTGCGGTAGTGGGTTCGATATCAGCAGCGCTTTGACGCAGCTCCTCTGCAATAATCTGAATGACCAGCCGCTGGCAGGTCTGTCCCTGACATAACCCCATTCCGGCCCGCGTGATGCGCTTGACGCCATTAACGGTAAGCATGCCGTTACGAATGGCCGCTTTGATTTCGCCTTTGGTAATTTCTTCACAACGACAGATGATCATATCATCGTCATCAACCGGGGTTGGCTGTGGTTCTGCATCTGTTGCCTGTTTCTGCTCGGTTGGAGCCGGTGCAATGCCCTTAATCTGTTTGAAGCGTTCAATAACCCGATTGACCAGCGCCTCCAGTTCTTTCTCAGAGATGTCAGCCCCCGAAACAGGAGATGAATCCACCGAAGCCGATTGAGGTTCGGTTCCGGTTGGCGTATCTTGAGATGGTGTGGACGGATCGGCTAAGGATTTATCTTCAGCCGGAGAGAACTCTTTTGCAGAAGCGCTTTGAGGTGCTGTCGCTTTGATTTTTAATTTATGATCCTTAATTAAATCAGCGGCGGCTGATGAGATACGAGCACCTTCGGGAATCTCAATTTCTTTGTTTCCCTCAGCAACTATTTTTTTGACGTGTTCCGCGAAAATAAAAACTCGCTGCATTTAATTCTCCCTGATAGCAAATTATGGGCCTTCTTTTTTCTTTCTGGTTGCCGGTTTAGTCGCTGGTTTGCGAGTTGTCTTAGACTTGTTTTTAGCCGGTTTTTCTTCACCAGGCCCGGTGGGAATGATAAAATCGATATCTTCATGGGGCCGGGGAATAACATGCGACGATACGACCTCACCCACGCGCCCTGCAGCGGCAGTGCCCGCACCAACAGCCGCATTGACGGCACCGACCTCGCCGGCAACCATAACGGCCATCAGACCGGCCTTGACTTTTTGACGTCCTAAAAATTTAACCTTGGCTGCCTTGACCATTGCATCGGCTGCTTCAATTGCCGCCACTGCGCCTCTGGTTTCGATGAGTCCCAATGCCTGTTGCATTTTTTTCCTTTTTTGCACCACGATGTTGGGTTTATTTTTTAAAATCCTGATTACTCAATCACGAAAACACGAAATAAAAGGAAACACGAAATTTTTTTTTTCGTGCTT
>JASFGH010000296.1:0-5553 GCA_050123865.1 Desulfobacterales bacterium
CGACCGCGACTTCCTGCCAGACCTTTTTGAAGGCGTCCAGCATGTCATCCGACCAGTAGTGAAGCGTCACGCCGCGCTGTTCGACATTTTCCTTGATCACCTGTCCCTGAATAGCCTCGGTGTAAGCAAAGGAATCGGCCGTGGCGGCCACACACATCATTTCAATGATCATCTTCTGTTGATCGCTCAGGCCGTTCCAGACATCCTTGTTGATCAGCAGCTCAAAGAGGGTTGCCTGTTGATGCCAGCCGGGGAAATAATTATGTTTGGCCACTTTGTAAAAACCCAGACGGGCGTCGATGGCAGGCATCGAGAATTCGGTCGCGTCAATGGCTTTTTTCTCCAGAGCAGGAAAAATTTCACCGCCCGGTAGCAGACTGACCGAAACGCCCAGCTTCTGCACGGCCTTGCCGCCCAGGCCATAAAATCGCATCTTCAACCCTTTGAGATCATCGATGGAATTGATCGGACTGGCAAACCAGCCGGATGTTTCCGGTGCGATAATACCGCAGGGTATCACGTGCACGTTATAGCCGGCATCATCATACATTTTCTGGTAAAGTTTGCGACCATTTCCGTACCACATCCAAGCCAGAAATTCGCCGGTTTCAGGTCCGAACGGAACGGTGGAAAAAATGGATGCACCCGGTATCTTGCCTTCCCAATAACCCGATATGCTGTAACCCGCATTGATTTTACCCTCGGACACCGCGTCCAGAATTTCAAACGGCGCCACCAGTTTGCCCGGCTCGTAGACTTTCATCGCAACCGTACCGGCACTGGCGGTTTCGATGCGATCCGCAACCCATTTAATGGTTGAACCTAAACCCGGAAGGCTGGTCGCAAAGCAAATCGGAACTTTTAATAAAACTTTTTTAGCGGCCTCAGGTGCCTTGGGCGCCTCAGCCGGGGCTGCAGCAGCAGGCTTTTTCTCTTCCTCTTCTTTCGCACAGCTTAAAAACAAACCGGACACAACAAAACTGGCGGCAAGAAGAATGATCAAAGTTTTCTTGAAAGCGTTTTTCTTCATTGCGGTTCTCCTTTTTGGAATTTAAATGTTAAGAAAATACCTTCAGAACATAGCGCTAACTATCAATAACCACCCCCTTTTTGTCAAGGTATAAAATTCAAGGTCGGATGCCCGTCCGGAATTTATCGGTAAAGCGTTTAGCATCGAGCAAATTGGGCTGTAAGATCCTTATTCGATCTTTTTCTGGGCATACGTTCGCACCATCCCCCCGTCGAATAAAAGGTCACCGCCGATGAGATATTTGGCAAAACGTGAAAACCCGAAAACAAAAAGGTTGGCCACCTCGATGGGTGACATCATTTCCTTGATACGGGAAAAACCCATCATAACCTCCCGCACGACTTCTTCGGGTGAGATCCCCCGTTGTTCGGCCTGGGCAGGAATTTGATTCAATGTCAATGCGGTTTTAACAAAACCGGTGCTGACGGTAAAGGAGCGAATCTTGCCTTCACCTTCGGCCGCAATCGACTGGGTCAAGGCGCGCAGCCCGAACTTGGTGATATTGTAAACCGGCTTGTTAAGGGTGCTGATATGCGCATGGACGGAAGCCATATTGCCGATGGCGCCCACCCCGTCACTGCTTTTTCTGATGTGCGGAATGCTCAGTTTGGAAAGATAAAAAGGGGCCCGCAGCATCAATTTTTGCATGTAATCATATTTTTCCATCGGAAAATTGTCGACCGAATCAATGTGCTGAATGCCGGCAATATTGGCCACAAATTTAATGCTGCCGAGTTTGGCGGCTTCTGAGACCGCATGTTCGATATCCGCATCCCGGCACAGATCGGTCTTGACGAAAATCATCTGCCCGCCCATTTCGCGGGCCATTTTCTGGGTTTTTGTCCCCTCTGTTTCGTTAACGTCCAACCCGACGGTCATCAAATTGTTGGCGGCGGCGGCAATTGCAGTTGCCCGGCCGATGCCGGTTCCTGAACCCGTGACAATACAGACATTGCGGGTATTGAAATTGTCATCTTCAAGAATCATTATGTCTTTGCGCTTGATCTCGGGCTCACGAATGTCCATTGGGTTCCTCCCTGAAAAGCAGCTCGGATTCGATTTAACGGTGAGTCTGTTTTATCAGTGCAAATCTTAGACCAATCGGTATAGTGCATTCACGTGATTTGGAATCCAATCAATACGGTTATAATGGCAGCAACGCCGATGATTTGTGCTCTACGTTCATTTTTTTCTCGACAATATCACCGGTTATCTGTATACGCTGATATGTATCAATCAATATACATGTTGCCATATTGATACAGAAGGGGGGCTATGAAAACCGGTCAAAAAAAGGGCACGGCTTCAGAAAAAGTTATCCCTTTCCAATTGCGGACGGATCCGGCTCGGCCCATACCGGTCCAGGAGCAATTGGAAGCGTATAAACTGATCTTTGAAAGCATCTATAACGGCATCATGGTCACCGACGCCGAAGGGATCATTACTCATTTTAATAAACCGTACGGCCAGTTTCTGGGCCTTGATCCCGCGGAGCAGATCGGAAAGCATTGTACCGAAGTCGTTGAAAATACACGCATGCATATCGTGGCCAAAACCGGAAAACCCGAGATCAATCGGACCCAGCGGATCAAAGGGCAAAATATGGTCGTGCAGCGCATCCCGATCAAAAAGGACGGCAAAGTCATCGCGGTTTTCGGGCAGGTGATGTTCAAAGATGTCAAAGACGTTACCAAGCTGGCCAATCGGCTGTCCCTGCTGGAATCCAAGGTCAAACACTATGAGGAGGAACTGATCAACCTGCGTTCTACCCGCTACACGTTTGACAGCATCGTAGGCAACAGCCTGATGATTCGGGAACTAAAAAAAGAAGCGCTAAAAGCTTCAACCAATCAATTTCCGGTACTGATCACCGGCGACAGTGGTACCGGCAAGGAGCTCTTTGCCCAGGCCATTCATCATGCCAGCCCGCGCAAACTATACCCTTTTGTGCGCATCAACTGCTCGGCCATCCCCAAGGATCTGCTCGAATCCGAGCTGTTTGGGTATGAAAAAGGCGCGTTTACCGGGGCTAAATCCGAGGGCAAACCCGGCAAATTTGAAATCGCCAAACAGGGCACGGTTTTTTTAGATGAAATCGGAGACCTGCCGCTGGTGATGCAGCCAAAACTTTTGCGGGTCGTGGAAGAAAAGGAGTTTGAACGCGTCGGGGGTACCAAAATCATCCGCTCGGACTTTCGGGTCATCGCGGCCACCAATCAAAACCTTGAAGAAATGCTGGCCGATGAACGCTTCCGCAAGGATCTGTTTTATCGTCTGAATGTCATACCGTTGCACATCCCGCCGCTGCGGGATCGTAAAAGTGATATCATCCCGCTGGCCCAGCACTTCCTAAAACAAATGGCCAGGGAAGCCAATCTCTCGGAAATATCGCTGGATGAACATGCGGCCAAGGCATTGAAAAAATATGCCTGGCCCGGAAACGTCAGGGAATTGTCAAATGTGCTTGAAAGGGCCCTGTCTTCAATTGAAGGAGATACCATTCATTTGTGCGATCTTCCCTTCTATATGAGCCGCACCCAAAAGAGGCTTCCCAAACAGAATCAAACCTCTATCGACATTAAAGAGGTGCAGGCCCGAGCAGAAAAAGAGGCCATTCGCTATGCCCTGAAGGAAACCCACCATAATAAGGCCCAGGCAGCTAAAGTTTTGGGTATCCATCGTACGCTTTTGTACAAAAAAATGAAAAAATATAACATTGCGCTCAAACCCGCATAGACGACCGAATAGCTGTAGTCCAATTGATACATATCGTTTATGCTTTCTTTAAGGCCTGTTGGGCCTCCCGGCTGCTTTCATAAATATGCGGGGCCACATCCCGTTTCTGCAGGGCGTCGCCGAGTTTCATCCGTAAAAAGGTACTGGTGGTATAGCGGGTCACACCCGAGTAATAGTGATCCACCAGGTGTTTGACCATATCGGTGTATTCATCCACAATATCGGGCATGATCGTAAAATTATCATAATTAACGATGGTATACACCCTTTTCCCCAATGGCTTAACAATCCGCTCGACCGCATCCTTGACGGCCCGAACATCCTGTGATGATTGAATCGCATAACCTTCGAAATTGACAAAAAACAGGTTTTCGGCTGGATCATAAGTCAAACGTTCTTCTAGGGTCAAGGTCAATAGATCTGCTTTCAGATCCATGGGCACGGTGCGAAAGATGCGTTCATCCATCACCTGCGGCTGTTCCTTAACGATCGGCTCAAAATCCATCCGGGCAAGGATATCTTTTTCCAGATCAACCCCGGGGGCGATTTCAACCAGCGCCATGCCCTCAGCTGATAAGGCAAACACACAGCGCTCGGTGATGTAAAGAACGGGTTGCTTTTTTTCGAGCGCATACCGGCCGCTGAAGGTGACATGTTCTACCTGATCAATGAATTTTTTAACCTTGCCCTCCTGAATGATCCTAAGCGCATCATTTTCAATGGACACCTTTAACCCTGCAGCGGTGAAGGTTCCCAGAAAAATGACCTTTTTAGCATTCTGACTGATATTAATAAATCCGCCGGCACCGGCCAACTTGGGGCCGAATTTGCTTACATTTAGATTGCCCGCTTTGTCGGCCTGGGCCAGGCCCAAAAAAGCCATATCCAGGCCGCCGCCATCATAAAAATCAAACTGATTCGGCTGATCAATAACCGCTTCTGTATTGGTGGCCGCGCCAAAGTTCAGCCCGCCGGCCGGAATCCCGCCGATCACGCCAGGCTCGGCGGTCAGCGTAATGTAATCCAGAATTTTTTCTTCATTGGCGATATTAGCGACGCCCTCGGGCATGCCAATGCCCAGATTAACTACGCTGTTGGCCTTCAATTCAAACGCAGCTCTTCTGGCGATGATTTTGCGGGGGCTCATCTCCATGGGCTCAATGGATTGCATCGGAATTTTATGTTCACTACTAAATGACGGATTGTATACTTCCGCAAATGTCTGCCAGTGGTTTTCGGGTCGCGAGACCACCACGCAATCCACCATGATGCCGGGAATCTTGACCTGTCTGGCATTCAGAGTCCCCCGGTCTGCAATGCGCTCCACCTGCACAATCACAAACCCATTGGAGTTTTTGGCGGCCGTGGCAATGGCCAGCGACTCCAATGTCAACGCTTCTTTTTCCATGGTAATGTTACCGTCGGTGTCGGCGGTCGTGCCGCGCAGCAGAGCGACATTAATCGGCAGTGTTTTGTAAGCCAGAAATTCATCGCCATCGAATTCAATGAGCTCTACGATATCGTCGCTGGTCAGCGCATTAATTTTACCGCCGCCGTTTCGCGGATCGACAAAAGTGCCCAAGCCAACGGTCGTAATGGTACGGGGTTTATGGGCAGCAATATCGCGGTACATATGCGAAATGACACCCTGAGGCAGGTTATAGGCCACAATTTTATTTTTAATCGCCAGTTCCTGGAGCTTGGGCACCAGACCCCAGTGGCCGCCGATCACCCTCTGAACCAGGCCTTCATGACCGAAATGATTCAGACCCCTTTCAGCACCGTCT
>JASFGH010000297.1:0-5544 GCA_050123865.1 Desulfobacterales bacterium
GCGTCGTTGGCATTGCGGGAGATGTGATCGAAATTCGCGACAAACAGCTGTATGTAAATGGCCAGAAGGTCAATCATGAATACGGCGTTTACACCGACCCGCGCATTTTACCGGCCAATGTACGGCCGAGGGATAATTATGGGCCGGTTACTGTTCCGAAACGGTCTCTTTTTGTCATGGGGGATAATCGGGATGAAAGCTTTGACAGCCGCTTCTGGGGCTTTGTGGATTATAAGGCCCTCAACGGCAAGGCCTTTATGATATATTGGTCATGGGATAAGGAAAATTTTGGTGTCCGCTGGGATCGACTCGGAAATTTATTAAAATAGACGCCTGCTCAGTTTGCAAACATTCAGTTTTTGACACTTTGAACGGGAGACATCCGCGATGTTAACTAAAATTCAGGGCGGCCGGGTGATTGATCCGGGTCACCTGGATACGGTTGCCGATATCATCGTTCAGGATAATAAAATCCTGGAGATCATAGCGCCGGCGCAGGCGGTTTTGCCAGAGACTAACCTGCAGGACACCCAAGCTTCATTGCAAACGATTGATGCTGCCGGAAAAATTGTCTGCCCGGGTTTGATCGACATGCACGTTCATCTCAGAGAGCCCGGTCATGAACACAAAGAAACCATAAAGACCGGTGCGCGGGCGGCTGCCTGGGGTGGGTTTGCCGCCGTCTGCAGCATGCCGAACACCAATCCCGTAAATGACAATTGTAAGGTAACGGAATTTATTTTAAGCAAAGCCGCCCGTGCCAAAGGGGCGCGCGTTTATCCGGTCGGTGCCATCAGCATGGGGTTGGCCGGCGGCAAACTAAGTGCTTTTGAGCAGCTAAAAGCCTGCGGGGTTGTTGCGGTATCGGATGACGGCAATCCGGTTATGGACGATCGCCTGATGCGCGACACGCTCGCGGTAGCCTCCAGGGTTGAATTAGCGGTGATTTCCCATTGCGAAAATTTGGACCTGGCGGCTGGCGGTGTCATGAACGCCGGCCCGGTGGCGGCCGAACTGAATCTGGCCGGTATATCCAACGTCAGCGAGAGCGAAATGGTCAAGCGCGATATAGCCCTGAGCAAAGCCACCGGAGCCCCTGTGCATATTGCGCATGTGAGCACCGCTGAATCGGTTGGCGCCTTGCGGCAAGCAAAATCGGAAGGTTTAGCAGTTACGGCTGAAACAGCGCCGCATTATTTTTTATTAACCGATGCGGCGGTTATAAAATGGGGCACTTATGCTAAAATGAATCCACCGCTGCGCTCTGAAAACGACCGCGCGGCCATCCGGCAAGGCCTGGCGGACGGTACCATTGATGTCATTGCAACCGATCACGCCCCGCATTCAGATCTCGAAAAGGCGGTTGCCTTCGAAACCGCCGCCAACGGGATTGTCGGCCTGGAAACCGCCGTTTCACTGGGCTTGAAACTGGTGCAGGATGGCGTAATCTCCATCACCGAATTGATTGCCAAGATGTCGACCCACCCAGCCCGTATTTTAGGACTCGAATGCGGTTTGCAGCCCGGTGGCACCGCTGACATTACGATTATCGATCCCGATGTCGTCTATGAAGTTGATGCCAATCGTTTTCAATCGTTGAGTCGAAACTGTCCGTTTGACGGATGGCAATTAACCGGCAGGCCTGTCCTGGCAATGGTTGGAGGTCGGATCGTCTTCAATCGCTTAAACGAATTTAAAGATTCATAAAGAATCGGCCGAATATACTGTATAGCTAATTAATCCGGGGAACATATTATGGCCCAAAGCGCTCATAAAATTTTGGTTGTCGATGACGAACTCAGCATGCGTGAGTTACTTGAATACATGTTGACCAATGAACGTTACGCCGTCACCTGTGCCGAAACCGGGCGCGAGGCGATCAGCTTACTGGAAAAAGAGCATTTCGATCTTTTACTGTGTGATATCCGCTTAGGAGATATTACCGGCCTGGATGTTTTACGGGCATCGAAAAAGCAAAATCCCGATAATGTGGTTATTTTGATATCAGCTTATACAACCACGGAAACAGCTGTAGAAGCCATGAATGAGGGCGCCTATGATTATGTCCCCAAGCCATTTGATAAAGATGAATTGCTGGCAACGGTGGCCAAAGCGCTTGAGTTGCGATCTATCGAACACGAAAAAAAGCAAATTGACGACGAGCTGAAAAAAAACCTCCATTTCGGCATGATTGTGGGCAGCAGCCCCGCCATGCGCCACATTTATAAGTTGATTCGGCAGGTCGCCAAGACAAAAACCAACGTTCTGATTACCGGGGAAAGCGGCACCGGCAAGGAGATTATTGCCAAAGCCGTTCACCAGGAAAGTGAGCGCAGCAGTCAGCCCTTTATGGTAATTAACTGCGGCGGTATCCCGGAGACGCTCATGGAAAGCGAGTTGTTCGGGCATAAAAAGGGGTCCTTCACCGGTGCCACCCAGGATAAAAAAGGACTTTTCGAGATTGCGCACAAGGGTACGGTTTTTCTGGATGAAATCGGTGAGTTGAGTTTGCCGATTCAGGTGAAATTGCTCCGGGCGGTTCAGGAAAAGGTCTTTAAGCCGGTCGGCGGTAACGAGGATATTTCCGTTGATATCCGGATTATATCCGCAACCAACAAGAGCCTGGAAGAAGAGGTCATTGCCGGCAATTTCCGGGAAGACCTGTTTTACCGTTTGAATGTGATTGAAATCAAAGTGCCGCCCCTCAGAGAACGAAAAGCCGACCTGCGTGCCCTGGCACAGCATTTTCTCGAGAAATACTCAAAGGAGATGGGAAAAGAAATCACGAAATTTTCTTCATATGCTATTGATTTATTAAAGAAATATGATTTTCCCGGCAATATCCGCGAGCTTGAAAATCTGCTGGAGCGCAGTGTCGCCCTTTCCACCACCAATATTATCCTACCCGATAGCCTGGCACTTTCGCTGCATAAGCGACGCTGGATAGAAGGTTTCAAAGACCGCCGCTTTGACCTGGATGAGGTATCGCGCGGCGTTGCTCTGGATTCCATTTTAGAGGAAATCGAGCGCGAGTATCTGAAAAAAGCGTTGGATTGCAGCAACGGAAATAAAAACAAAGCCTCTGAACTGCTGGGTATTAGTTTTCGCTCACTGCGGTATCGCCTCGATAAGCTAGGGATCGACACCTGATTTAAATCAGGGCAGCAGCGCCCTGAATCTCCGTCACCGCCGTCAAAGACCTCCCTTTTCCTTTAGAAATATGAAAAACGGCCGATAAACAATATGAAAGATGCATCTGGCAGCGCCTGAATGCAAATTAAAGCTGACAATTTTTGTCAAGGGACTGCCCGATAATTGTAAATGCGCAAAAATTGACGGGTTGAACCTGGCATCGGATTTGTGCTCAAAGAAAAATTTTTTAATGATTTCGGTAAGATAAACTTTTATAAAAATATTATTCACTGTGGCACAGGTTTTGCTTTTTGAATACCTCAAAATCTTATCGATCATTAAAACAAGGGGGGTGAAAAGCGGATCTTAGGATAAAGCGGACATGACAATTAGAATGTAATAAAACCAAAATCATATTATTTCAACATCATTAAACCATGGGAGGCTAAAACATGTTACAAAAACTAAGAGGAAACAATTCTAAGGGTTTTACGTTGATCGAGCTGATGATCGTTATCGCCATCATCGGTATTCTGGCGGCCATCGCCATTCCAAACTTCATCAGTTACCGGGACAAGGCCTATTGCAGCGCTGCTGAAACCGATGTGGACACAGTTATGGGCGCCATTGCCGATTATTTTTCAGAACCGACCAACATGTCAGTTCAAGCAACAAGCCCGGGGATGCCCGTGAGTGGTACGGATTTATCCAATAATAATACCTATGTGCTCAGCGGCACGTCCACTAATTACACCGTGACGGTTACGGATGTTTCCGGCAGATGCCCCAGATTCCCCACAAACACTATTTCAAAACAGATGTAAGCGCTGGGTCGATCATAATTTTTATGCTGTCATTCAGGGGAAGTGAGGGGATCCTCTCTTCCCCTGATTTTTTATGTTCGGCACCCATTTTCATAACAATCGAATCATAAACTGATGCCACGTTTTTTAATTCCTGAACCGATTGGATCAACCCGAGCTTGCGATTATCTGCTTTTCGCAATACAATATTAAAAGCAAATCTGCCACAGGGATGCGCTTATTCACGCAAACGACCGAGACCCGCCATGCCGATGTCTGCGTTAAGCCGAAAACAGCATTATATGTTGCTTTTGATGCTGGGACTCCTGGTTGCGGCGATTTACGCCAATATCATGGGTGGGCCTTATTATTTTGATGATTACTTTAACATCCGCGATAATCATCATATCCGTCTAAAGCAGCTGACGCTTAACGGTCTGCTAAAGGCTGCGTTTGAAAACCCGATCGCAACCCGGCCGGTGGCCTACATCAGTTTTGGGCTCAACTATTATCTCGGCGGCTACGATGTATTTGGCTATCATGTGGTCAACATAGTGATTCATCTGATCACCGGGCTGTTGCTGTATCTTCTGGCGAAAACCACCTTGCAACTGCGATGGGAGTGGGATAGGGGCGCTTCCAATCTTAAGATTCCGGGTACGGGTCCCGTAACCGCACACGGGTGGGGGTCGCTGGATCCTTCATGGGTGTCGTTTTGGACCGCAGCCCTGTGGCTGGTGCATCCCGTTCAAACCCAGTCGGTGACCTACATCGTGCAGCGCATGAACAGCATGGCGGCGATGTTTTGTGTGCTCAGCCTTTTGCTGTATGCCCGCGGCCGGATTTCCCAAAAGCGACGCGCCAACGAGTCAGAGCGTTCACCGGTACAGCCTTATTTGTGGTTTGCCGGCAGCCTGCTTGGCGGTCTGCTGGCCCTGGGTACCAAAGAGATTGCGGCGACCCTGCCGTTTTTTATTTTTCTGTATGAATGGTATTTTTTTCAGGACCTGAGCAGATCGTGGTTAAAGCGTTACTGGATCTGGGTTGTGGTCATATCGATCGTTTTTGTCCTTGTGGTTGTCCTTTATCTGAGCGGTCATCCGTGGGACAAGATATTAGCCGGCTATGCCGGGCGAGATTTTACGCCGTTGCAGCGGGTGCTGACCGAATTTCGGGTGGTGATTTTTTATCTGAGCCTGTTGATTTGGCCGCATCCGTCGCGCTTGAATCTGGAGCATGATTTTGCGCTTTCCACTTCTTTATTTGATCCTGTGACCACGGTGTTGTCTTTGGGAGTGCTTGTGGGCTTGCTGGTCCTGGCGATTGCCCTGGCGCCCCGGCAGCGGATATTATCTTTTTGCCTGCTGTGGTTTTTGGGCAATTTAGTGATTGAATCATCGGTGATCGGCCTTGAGCTGGTGTTCGAACACCGCCTGTATATGCCGTCGATGTTTATGATTCTGGCTGCCGTGATGCTGTTTTGCCGCCATATCAGGTCGCGGCGGCTGCAGGCCATCCTGCTGGGAGTGGTGGTAATGGTCAGTGCCTGGGGTACTTTTGAAAGAAATAAGGTCTGGCAAGATGAAGTGACGTTCTACAGCGATTGTGT
>JASFGH010000298.1:0-5523 GCA_050123865.1 Desulfobacterales bacterium
TTTAATCAGCACACCGACAGCCGCTTTAAACGTAGCCGCCAGGAGCAATTTTCCGGCCGGAACCACTCAAATTCACAGGATCAATACGCTGAAAAGGACCCCGCATGGAATCCGCACCGCATTTTAGGCGTCTCCGACAAAGCATCAGCCGAGGAAATAAAGCACGCTTACCGAGAACTTGCGAACAAATACCACCCGGACAAATTGGAACATCTGGGCGATGAATTTAAAACACTTGCTGAAAAGCGCTTTAAGGAAATTCAGCAGGCTTACCAGGAATTGACCGGAAAGGGCGGTTAAACAGTTAATTCCGGGGATGAACTTCCATGACACCGTGCTTTGCAGCCGAAAAAACACTCGGCAGATTGACCAAATGGTTACGTCTGCTGGGTTTTGATACCCTGTACGCAAGCAATCTGGCGGATAAAAGATTTATTGACACGTTGGAAAATGATCGTATCCTGTTGACCCGTACCCAGCGGATTCGCAAACAGTTTGCATCCCGCAGGATGATTTTCGTTGAATCGGATCATCTTGAGCAACAGTTAACGCAAATTTTCAGGGAACTGAAATTAAAAGCAGATCAAACAAGGCCGTTTTCACGATGCCTGCAATGCAATGTGCTCATCGTTGCAGTCTCCAAAAACGTCCTGGGGGATAAGATACCGGATTATATTTGCGAAACCCACGAGCATTTTAACCAATGTCCGCAATGCCAGCGTGTGTTTTGGCCAGGCAGCCATACCCGCAGAAGTCTTGCAAAAATTCGACAACTATTCGATTCTTAGCGAACTTAAATGTCAAAAGAAGTCATTGCTCTTGAGGCCCGGTTAAGAAATTGTAAAAATGTCCGCACGCTGGGGGTGCGATCGAATTTTTCGGATTACAGTCCCCGGGAAGCTGAGCTTATCCGCCAGGCCACCAAAATTTACTATCCGACCACCTTTTATGCGGACCTGTTCGACACAGTCGGCAAACCCACGTTCCCGAGCTATCATACGTATAAATGTGTCCAGGATAAAATAAAGCAAACCGCGTTGTTCGAATTGCTTGATTTGCCTCATCCGCGCACGCGGGTATTTTACGGTAAGCGACAGAAGAGCAGGATTTTGGATCATTTCCTGTTTCCGTTTATTGCAAAAATCCCGCGGGGATCGGCTCTGGGAAGGGGAGTTTATTTGATTCACAATGATTCTGAACTACGCGATTATCTTGATCAGGTGACGATACCGGCTTATATACAGGAATATCTGCCTATTAAGCGGGATATTCGAGTGGTGGTTATTGGCAACCGCATTATACACGCTTACTGGCGCATCGCCCCCCCGCATGAATATCGCAGCAATTTGGCTCTCGGTGGTCGCATCAGCCTGGATAACGTCCCTGATGCCGCTCTAAAACTGGCTTTGCAGGTTGCACGCGCCTGCCGTTGGGATGATGTCGGCATTGATATCTGTGAACACAACAGTCGCTTTTATGTTTTAGAAGCCAACATGAAATACGGCAAAGAGGGTTTCCGACAAGCGGGCCTCAATTACCATCGATTAATGGAATCAATGATCGCGAATGAAGAAATATAATGCAGACATAATCGGCCTGGCCCGCAGTCAGCTGGATAAGGCGCAAGCCAAAAGATTGTCGCACTTGGCGGCGCGCGACTCGGATGCGGTGCGTCGCGCCCGGGAAGAGCGCAGGGATACTGACTATCGACAGTCTTTTTCAATTGATGTCGATCGCATCCTGCACGCCCATGCTTATGCCCGCTATATTGATAAAACGCAGGTGTTTTCCTTGATAAAGAATGACCACATTACCCACCGGGTGCTACATGTCCAGCTGGTTTCAAAAATTGCACGCACCATTGGCCGTTATCTGAGCTTAAATGAAGATCTGATCGAGGCTATTGCCCTGGGCCACGATATCGGCCATGCGCCTTTTGGACACGATGGCGAGCGCTGCCTTTCTGAGTTGTGCCAAATTCATGGGATCGGTGCCTTCCATCATAACGTGCAAAGCGTCCAATTTCTGGATAAGGTTGAACGCAAAGGTCTGGGGTGGAATCTCTGTCTGCAAACGCTCGATGGTATTTTATGCCACGACGGCGAGGTGCATAATCAAATGTTACACCCTAAGGCCGATAAATCCTTCGATACTCTGGATCACGAACAGGCGCTTAAAACAAAGGATTCCCGTACCGGCCTGATTCCGATGACGCTTGAGGGTTGTGTTGTTCGAATGGCTGACACGATCGCCTATATCGGCCGCGACATAGAAGATGCCATTCGGCTGAATCTGATTGATCGCTCTGATTTGCCCCGCGATAGCGTCGAATGTCTGGGCAGCACCAACGGTACGATTGTTTTTAATCTGGTGACAGACATCATTCAAAACAGTTTTCAAAAAGACTTTGTGGCATTTAGCCCTGATGTATCTCAAGCCTTACAAGGTTTAAAGAATTTCAACCTTGAACGCATCTATTTAAACCCCAGGATAAAAGCGCATTCTGCCAAGCTCAATAATCTCTTTGACTTTCTGTTTGAGCGCCATCTGACGGCAATCAGACGCAAAGATATGTCATCTGTCATTTTTAACCAGTTTCTTAATGGAATGTCCGTATCTTACACTGAAACCCACAGCAGCGCGGAGATTGTCCGTGATTTCATCGCCGGGATGACAGATGCGTACTTTCTGAACCAGTGCCCAAAGGAAATGCGCCCGTCCATGCGGCGCATTTAACCCTGCTGCCGGTTTTTGGCTGCTGGTTGCTGATGATCTTCTTTGACAATTTCACGATTCAAAGATTTAACGATTTGACCACACCAAAAAAGCGCTTGAGTTTTATACCTAAACACCGTAAATTAAATATACATCTCAGAGTTGTGCAACTAAACGAAAATACTGGGTATCCGTTGAAAAATGGGTTTTACCGCAAACAGGGAATAATGGAAAAATGGGATAGAGGTTTATAAAAGTAAATCAGCCATTTTATATACCGTCCAACTCAATTTTTTTCGCATTTAAATCATTACAATTTCACAAGGCATTTTCCAATAATTCCAGCAATCCAATTGGGACAATGTCCCGATTGGATTTGCGCGATATAACAAACAAATCGAGGTCTGTGTCATGAAAACCATGTGGGCCCCCTGGCGGATTGAATACATCCTGAGTGAAAAGGAAAAGCAGTGTATTTTCTGTGCAGCACTGGCCGATCAAGATGAATTGACGCTGTATAAGAGTCGGGTAACGATGGTAACCATGAATAAATTCCCTTACATCAACGGCCACCTTCTGGTTGCTCCGGTCAGACATATCGCAGCTCTCGACCAACTCGAGACATCAGAAATGGGCGCATTGTTGGCAACCGTTCAACAATCGGTGGCCGTTTTAAAAAAGGTGATGCAGCCTGACGGATTCAACGTCGGTCTTAACCTGGGTCAAGTGGCCGGAGCTGGCGTCGAGGAACATCTGCATTTTCATATCGTGCCGCGTTGGTTTGGTGATACCAATGCCTTAACGGTGTTTGGCGAGGTAAGAGTGATTCCAGAGCACATAAAAGCAACCTATAATAATTTAAAGCCATACTTTACTAAATTAAATATTACGCATTAAAATTATAGATATTATCAAAAATACTAATTCGTAAGCGCACTTTATTTGCATTTGGATCAGATTTTTACCATAGTCCCCACTTTGGTGTTAAACTGCCTTCTATTATAAATGCAAAAACCTGTTTTAAGCAGATTATTTGATGAGCCCCCCTAAATTAACTCCTATGCTAAAACAGTACCTCTCCATAAAAGAGGCGTATCCGGATACGATTCTTTTTTATCGGATGGGTGATTTCTATGAGATGTTTTTTGAAGATGCCCAGGTGGCTTCCCGCGTATTGGATATCACGCTGACTTCCAGGAACAAAAAGGATGAGTCTCCGGTGCCCATGTGCGGTGTGCCCCATCGAGCGGTTTCCAGCTATATTGCCCGGATGATCGATCACGGTTACAAAGTCGCGGTTTGTGATCAAATAGAGGATCCGGCCATTGCCAAAGGTCTAGTGAAAAGGGATGTTGTACGCGTCATTACACCCGGTATGATCATCGATGACACCTTTTTAGACAAGCGTTCCCATAATTTTGTTCTGGCGCTAGCGCGCCATGGCGATGATTTCGGTTTATCCTATCTGGACATCTCTACCGGTCTTTTCCGGCTGGTTCAATCAGCTGATCAAACAGCCATCGAGGATGAATCTTTGCGTATATCGGCACGGGAGATCCTGCTGCCCGAATCCGCCAAAACCGATCCGCAAATGGCCTTCATTCGAGGCGCTCAGGCGGAGCGTGCGATTACCTATTTGGAGGACAGCGCATTTGACTACAAGCGCTGCTATAACCGACTCACTGAACAGTTCAACACGATTTCATTGGAGGGTTTCGGGTGTGAAGGACTGCCAGCCGGAGTGCGGGCCGCTGGAGCGCTGGTTTTTTATGTCCGTGAGACCCAGAAACAAAAAATTGAACATCTGACGCACCTGGAAACCTATTCTCTTGGCCATTATCTGCTGGTGGATGATTCCAGCTGCCGCAATTTGGAACTTGAAAAAAACCTGCATACCAATACCCGACGCGGCACTCTGATGGGCATTATTGATCATACCCGAACAGCCATGGGCGCGCGCTTACTTAAATCATGGCTGCGATATCCGCTCGTTGAAATGGAAGACATCCGGGCTCGCCATGAGGCAGTGGCCGAGGCAAAAGACAACATTCAGAGCCGCCAGGGCATTCGTGAACATTTAAAAACCGTGTTTGATATCGAACGGGTCAGCACTAAAATCGTCATGGGGCATGCTAACGCGCGGGATTTAATCGCTTTGAAGCGGTCGCTTTTGGCCTTACCACAAATCCATGACATTGTTTCAACACTGAAATCTGAACTGTTTAGATGGGATGAAAACCTGAAGCCGCTCTATGATCTGTCTGCTTTGATCGAAAAATCCATCCGGGAGGATGCACCCCCGAACATTACCGCAGGTGGGATGATAAAGCCGGGCTACCATGACGAACTGGATGAACTGGTAAAAATCAGTCAGGACGGTAAAGGCTGGTTGGCCAACCTGGAAGTCCAGGAGCGGGATGCCACCGGGATTGTCACTTTAAAAGTGCGCTATAATAAGGTTTTTGGCTATTATATCGAAGTGCCCAAGAGCCGGTCAGCCGAAGTGCCGGCCAATTACATCCGCAAGCAAACCCTGGTCAATGCCGAGCGATATATTACCGATGAGTTGAAAACCTTTGAAACAAAGGTTATAAATGCTGAAGATCAGCGTGCTGCTCTTGAGCTTGAAATATTTAATGAGATCAGACAGACGGTTGTGAAAAATTACCGAAATCTTGAGAGTGCTGCTCAATTTTTAGCGCGCCTGGATTGCCTGCTGAATCTGGCCGAGGTTGCCGATCAAAATGATTATTGTCGACCGGAAATAACCCTTGACGGTCTTATTGAAATTGAAGACGGGCGCCATCC
>JASFGH010000299.1:0-5522 GCA_050123865.1 Desulfobacterales bacterium
GCACGCCCAAATCAAAAACTCAAAGCTGGTGGTGATACCGCAGGCAGCCCATCTTTCCAATATTGAACAGGCTGACGTTTTTAATGATCAATTGTTGGTATTTTTGCAGGGTCGGGGATAGGGCTCGCTCATCGCTGCCGGATTTCCCTTTCGCTGATGCCCATAAGATACAACAAACCGTCCAGCCCGACACTTGAGATGCTGCGCTGGGCATTCTGTCTAACGAGGGGCTTCGCATGAAAAGCAACGCCCAGGCCGGCGATACGGATCATCGGCAAATCGTTGGCACCATCTCCAACCGCGATGGTCTGTTTGAGATTGATATTTTCAACCTGGGCAATTGTTTTTAAAATCTCAGCCTTTTTCTGACCGTCAATGATATCCCCTTTAATGTTTCCGGTGATTTTTCCGTCTGCAATTTCAAGCGCATTGGCGAAAATATAATCCAGTCCTAGTCTCTTCTGCAGGTATTTTCCAAAATATTCGAAACCACCGGATATGATACCGATTTTGAAGCCCAGCTGTTTTAGTTTGTCGATCACGCGCTCAGCCCCTTGGGTCAGTATCAGCGTTTGCGTGACCGAGGCAAGTGTTTCTTCTTTTAAGCCTTTTAAAAGCGCTACCCGCTGAGTCAGGCTTTCTTTGAAATCCAATTTTCCCTGCATGCCGGATTCGGTAATTTGCGCTATCTGGTCGCCGATGCCGGCCACAGCAGCCAGTTCATCAATGACCTCACCTTGGATCAAGGTTGAATCCATGTCAAAGACCACCAGCCGGCGGGCATGGCGATAGATGTCATCGACATAAAATGAAATATCAATACCCGTTTCAGTATGGATATTGAGCAGCTCACCGCGCAGCTCAGCCGGATCCTTAATTTGGCCGGAAACCGTTATCTGGACACAGGCCTTTTGCTGTATATCGGCGTGGTTAACCGAAACCCTCCCTGAAAGCCGATTGATAATATCGATATTTAATTTGAAATTGGCAATGACAGCTGCCACTTTAGAAAGCTGAGCGGCTGTCACCTGTCGTCCCAACAGAGTAATAATTCGGCGCTCTTTGCCCCGTTGCACAACCCAGTTTTCGTAAAGGCGTTCTTCGATTGGGGAAAAATTAATCTGAATGCCCAATTTATGGGCTTCAAACAAAAGATCTTTTAAAATCGATGAAGATTTGAACTCAATTGGGATTTCAACCAAAATTCCCAGCGATAAATATTCATGGATCACGGCCTGCCCGATATCCAGGATGACGACACCATATTTCGCCAAAATGCGCGTCAAGCTGGCGGTTAGCCCGGGCTTGTCTTTACCGGTTACATTGATCAATATGATTTCTCTCATGGTGGCATATCCTGAGGCTTGCTGCACTTTGCGTATTACCAAAGAAAAAAGATACTCTAGACACAACCGACCGCATGTTGCAACCTGAATGACACGTTCAATGTTCATCCACTCGATGTTGCAGTTTACGGTTGGTTGAGGAAATCAAGCACGATCTGCTGGAATAGAGCTGGGGCTTCAGCGGGAACACTGTGACCGGTTTGCGGGAACATTTCGTAGCGCCCATGGCAAACCTCGGCCAATTGCCGGGCATCTGGGCGGCTGACAATCGGATCATCGGAGCCGGAGATGATCAGGGTGGGACATTGAATTGAACGCACAAATGGTTCCGGTGACGGGTAAGCGGATATGGCTTTTAAATGGGTCATCAATGCCGCTTTATCATTGCGGGCTGCGATGGCGGCAATGATTTTATCCACAATTTCCCGGTTTTGCCTTAAAAATCGCTTGCCAAAGACCAGCGGCATCATCGCCCATGCTGTGGTTTTAAGGTCGGAGTGTTGTAATATTTGCAGCCAAGCGTGTGTAATTTGCTTTACATAAGCTTGTGAATCATTGCCGATGCTGCATAGCACCAGCCGGCTGACCCATTCAGGCACTGTGGCTGCCAGCTTTAAAGCGATATAAGCGCCATGACTGATGCCGACCAGATGGGCCTTGTCCACTTTTAAGCGGTCGAGCAAATATTTTAAGTCGTTGACATGTATTTCAGCTGAAATTGAGCGCTTTCCAATATCGCTTTTTCCCTGGGCCCGGGCATCATAGCGCAACACCCGATACTGTTTTGCAAATGCTGCTGCATGCGGCTCCCAGTAAATCGTTGTCTGGCCGGTACCATTTAAAAAAACCAACACTGGATGTTCGGCCTCGAAATTTTCAGTGCTATAGTAAAGCTTGCAATTATCTGGAGTGGTAAAATACGGCAAGGTATTTTCCTCAAAATAGGTGTCAAAGAAAATGTACAAGAATGACTGTTACCCATCTGCTTATTATAAATAGACTCTCGGGACGCGGGCGCTAATGCCGGTAACGATTTCATAATTGATGGTATTGAGCGTTTCTGCCATTTCATCGACGGTCAGGGTCTCATTGCCCTGTTGCCCAAAGACGACAACTTCGTCACCCGCCTGAACGTCTTTGACATTTCCAACGTCCAGCATCGTCAGATCCATGCAAACCCGTCCCACTATAGGAACGCGCTGTCCGCCAACCAGCATCTGGCCTCGCGAGGATAGCAGACGATTTAATCCGTCGGCATAGCCGATGGGAACGGTCGCAATCGTTGTGGGTTGCCGGGTTGTATAAGTCGATCCGTAGCTGATGTTGAATCCAGCAGGGACTTTTTTAAGCTGGATAATTTGTGACTTCAATGCCATGGCGGATTTGAGTGAAATCCGTTGCCGATCGACCTCATTCGACGGAAACAGCCCATAGATAGCAATGCCCGGTCGCACTATATCAAGATGGGATCGGGGCATATCCATTACTGCACCGCTGTTGGCGGCGTGCGTCAGCGATGGGCACAAGCCGGCTTTTTGTAAGTGTTTAAGATAATTTAAGAAAAGATCGAGCTGGTATTTGGCATAGGTCTTATCGGCGCTGTCGGCGGATGCAAAATGCGTAAAGATGCCCTCGAGCTCAAGTCCGTCCAGGTCGGCAATGGTCAGCGTTTCAGTGACTGTATCAGAATTGATTTTTACCGGATTGTCGGAGTGGAAATTTTGTGGCAGCAGCCCCAACCGGCCCATGCCGGTGTCAACTTTTAAATGGACTTTTATTTTAGCCGCTAAAGATACGGCGGCCTCCGATAACTCCCATGCCGTTGCCACTGAGTAAACACTCTGGGTGAGATCATATTTTAAAAGATCGCCCGCTCGGTGAGGGCGGGTATAACCAAAAACCAGAATCGGTACGGTGATGCCGGCTTTTCGGATTTGAATCCCTTCTTCGATGCGGGCTACGCCAAGGATCGAGGCACCATTTTGCAGCGCGCACCGGCTGACTTCAATTGCACCGTGGCCATAGCCGTTGGCCTTGACAACCGCCATCAGACGGGCCTGTGGTTGAGTGATGCGGCGTAACTCCCGGACATTGTGGGCTATGGCTTCTAAATCGATTTCGGCCCAAAGCGGCGCTGTATCCAAATGTGCACCTCGTTATCAAAATTAACCCGTTTCTTATTGCGGGTCGGCAAATAGCATAGATCGTTCAGCGGAATTACGTTTTAATATGATCGGTCCAACAGCCTGGTAAAGCTCTTTGGCGTGATATGAACTCCGCACGAATGGTCCGCTGGCAACTTCAGAAAAACCCATCTTGATGGCAATCTGTCGCCATTGCTCAAATTCTTCCGGGGAAGCAAACCGCTCAACCGGCAGGTGCGTTTTGGAGGGCTGCAAATATTGACCCAGTGTCAGAATGCGGCAGCCAACCGCTGCCAGGTCTTTCAAGGTTGATCGGATTTCGGCCGAAGATTCCCCCAGGCCCAGCATCAAGCCTGATTTGGTCGGCATTTTCGGGTCTGCCGCATGTACCCGTTTGAGCAAATGAAGTGAACGCTCATAACGGGCCTGCGACCGAACGACCGAGTACAGGCGCGGCACCGTTTCAATATTATGGTTGAGCACATCAGGCCGAGCTCTTAGAACGATTTGTAAAGCGCCGGCATCGCCCTGAAAATCAGGTATCAGTATCTCAATTCGCGCAGTTGGCATCTGACGTCGGATTGCGGCAATCGTTTGGGCAAAATGCAGGGCCCCGCCATCCGGCAAATCGTCCCGCGTAACAGAAGTGATCACGATGTATTTAAGATCCATTTGCTTGGCGGCGGATGCAACCCGTTCCGGTTCGGCCGGATCGAGCGGGCCGGTCGGCCCGTGGGTGACAGAGCAAAACCGGCAGTCGCGGGTGCAACGCGACCCCATAATCAGAAATGTCGCCGTGCGCTGGGAAAAGCACTCCCAGATATTCGGGCACCGGGCTTCCTGACACACCGTGTGCAAACGGTCCTTGCCGATCAGGTTCTTGACATTTTCATAAGCCGGACCGGTGGGCAATCTTTTTTTAAGCCAGCGGGGCTTTTGTATCGGTTGCTGTGTCATGGTTATGTTTGTTTTTGGTATTTGGTGTTTAGTGTTTGGTGTTTGGGAGGTCAAAATGCCACATGGCACTAATTCAATAAGTCAGACACAAAACACGAAACACAAAATACGAAAGGCAAAATTCTAAACACTGGCTTTTAAAGTTGGGTGTTCCAGTATTGCCTCCAATTCAACCTGGGTTTGCGGAACCATTTGAATACCAAAAACAGCTTCAAACTGTTTTTTGATAACCGTGCGAACCTGTTGCATCGATAAGGGTTGCGCGCTTTCTTGTTGCATGCTGGTCATGCCGACATTCTTCAGGCCGCAAGGCTGAATCCAGCGAAAAGGTGTTAAATCGGTTTTGACGTTTAATGCCAGGCCGTGAAAACTGATTCCCCTGCGTACGGCAATTCCGATACTGCCCATTTTCTTCGGCCCCACCCAGATGCCCCGGTTGGCATCATTGCGCTTTGCTGTAATGCCCCAGCTCTCAGCTGTTTGCAGCATGACGTCTTCCAGACCGCTGACAAAATCGACAACCTTTATCCTGGCACTCTGTAAATCCACAATCGGATATACCACCAGCTGGCCCGGCCCGTGATAGGTGATGTATCCACCGCGTTCGACCTGGATAACCGGGATACCGGCTTTTTCGAGAAATGCATCCGACACCAGCATGCATTCCCGGCCGCCTCTGCGACCCAAAGTGAAAACCGGCGGATGCTCCAGGAACAAACCAATATCGTATGGCAATGTGCCTGCTCTGCGGGCCGTGACAAGTTTTTCCTGCAGCGCCCAGGCTTTGCGGTAGTCTAAGCGCTCAAAATCAATACTCAACCACCTTTTTGTGTCCGTTGTCTGTTGTCCGTAGTCCGTTGTTGCATGATCACCGATCGATTGAAAATGATCGTTGCGGACATCATTTTTTATGTTTTTGATTACGGTCATTATTCTATAATTGAGGGGTCGGGCAGTTTTTCCATCCAACCCTTCATCATAGCGGAATGAATTATCAGCAGCGAAATCGTGCACTGTCTGAATGGTTTAGGGAGCGTTGCGAAAGAACAGCAATAACCCCAAAGCCACCAATAGG
>JASFGH010000300.1:0-5513 GCA_050123865.1 Desulfobacterales bacterium
CGCCCTCCTTGGATGAGCTGATACTGGCATTGGCTGGTAAGAATGGGCGCCAAATCGTTAATTAAGCAAAAAGACCTAAAGAACATCGCGTATTTCACCACGAAGTTTACGAAGAACACAAAGTTTGTACAAAAATAAATGCGTGAGCTATCATTACATATTTTAGACGTCGTTGAAAACGGAATTGCCGCCGGAGGCAATTGCATCTGGATCCAGGTCGAAGAAGATCATCAGGCGGATCAGCTTAAAATCGCGATCCGAGACAATGGTCGCGGCATGCCAATTGAAAAACTGCAAAATATCAACGATCCGTTTGTGACTTCCCGGACCACGCGCAGAGTCGGCCTGGGGCTTTCGCTTCTAAACGCTGCCGCCGAGCGCTGTGAAGGAACAGTGCGGGTCGACACGGAGCCCGGCAAAGGCACCGAGGTTGAAGCGACTTTTCGTCATAGCCATATCGACCGCGCTCCCCTGGGAGATATGGCCGCCACGGTTACAACCCTGATCATCGGAAATCCTGGAATCGATTTTGTCTATTTACATCGGATCGATGGCGACGAATTTAGTCTGGATACGCGTGAAATTCGAACGGAAATGGAAGACCTCTCATTATCTGACCCGGTCGTCATCCATCATTTAACTGAATCGATCCGATCGTCGCTCAAAGAGCTGACCTCACATAAGGATTCAACCTGACCCAATGGAGGCAAAGATGGCAAAGTTAACGATTGAGGATCTAAAAAAAATTAAGGATAAAACATCACGGTTAAACTCGCTAAGAGATGGTCCCGCAAGCACAAAAATTACGGTGCATATGGGAACTTGCGGAATTGCGGCCGGAGCCCGCGATGTCATGAATGCCCTGATGGAAGAAATGGCATCGGCCGACCGCCAGGATATTCGGGTGGTTGCCTCGGGCTGTATGGGCATGTGCTCCAGTGAGCCCAATGTCACCATCGCTGTCGAAGGCAGCGAACCCATTGTCTACCAGCTTATGGATGCCAACAAAATGCGACAGGTTTTCAAGCGTCATGTTTTACTGGGCGAGGTTCAATCCGATTTTGCACTGGCCAAAATGTAGTTTCTGGCTGTGCGCCTGGTTCCGGGTTCTGCGTTCAGCGTTCTGGGTTCTGAACCTCTGAAACTTTGAACCTCTGAACCTTGAACCTGGGGAGGTATTGATGAATGTAGACGGTAAAAATCTCAGGACGATCTGGTTAAGCCCCGATGAAAAATCGGTTAAAATCATCGACCAGCGTCGCCTGCCGCATGAATTGGTGCTCATAGATTTAAAAACCGTTGATGATGCCATCACGGCCATCAGAGATATGGCTGTCCGTGGCGCCCCCCTGATAGGCGCAACTGGGGCTTACGGTGTTTACCTGGCTGTAGTGAATTCTCTTCGGCAGCCAATTGAAAACGCCTATCTGGTTGCCGAATGCGACCGCCTCAAAGCAGCCCGGCCTACAGCGGTCAATCTCGCCTGGGCGGTAGACAGGGTCCTGCAGGCGGTGTTGAAAGAACAGCAGGCAGATATGCGCATTGCCAACGCTAGAGATCAGGCCGCTTCGATTACCGAAGAGGAAGTGGATCGCTGCAAAAAAATCGGTGAACACGGTCTACCATTGATCGAGGCAATCAGTCGGCGCAAGCAGGACCGGACGGTCAATGTGCTGACGCATTGCAATGCCGGCTGGCTGGCCTGTATCGAGCACGGTACCGCCACCGCCCCCATTTATGCTGCATTTGACCGGGGTATCGACCTGCATGTCTGGGTGGATGAAACCCGTCCGCTTAACCAGGGTAACCGCCTGACCGCCTGGGAACTGGGCAAGCAGGGTGTCAGACACACCATCATCACCGACAACGCCGGCGGTTATTTAATGCAGCAGGGCCATGTGGATATCGTCATTGTCGGAACGGACCGCACGACGGCTACCGGAGATGTGGCCAACAAAATCGGAACCTATTTAAAGGCCCTGGCCGCCAAAGACAACAACATTCCCTTTTATGTGGCCCTGCCCTCCAGCACTTTCGACTGGGATCTTACAGATGGCATCAAAGAAATCCCCATCGAAGAGCGGGACCCGAATGAAATCCGCTATATCGAAGGACTGGCACACAACAAAAACGAGCGCGTGCTCATTTGCCCGGCCGACAGTGCTGCCGCTAATTATGCATTCGATGTTACACCCTCACGACTGGTCACCGGGTTCATAACCGAACGCGGCATCTGCAAGGCCACACCGGAGGGTATTAGACAATTGTTCCCAGAACGATTCTAAAACTGGGTTAAAATGCCCATATTTTCCCCGAGAGCGGTGTTATAATCCGATTCAAAATACTCGCGTACTAACGTGTACGCTCCGTTTTCGAATCGAATTAAGCCTACCCCTCGAAAAAAATCTGGGCATTTTAATACCAGTTTTGTAAATTAAAATATATTTGCGATGATCGCATTTTAGGCCATGCGGCTTGACAATTCTGCAATCAGATTATTAAATCACGATCATGTTAACTGAATTGGAAAAGAGAATAATAGCGTCGATTCAGGAAGATATGGAAATTACCGAACGGCCGTATCTGGCCATTTCTGAAAAACTGGGCATTACCGAAACGGAGCTGCTCGATCGATTAAAAGATCTCAGCCAGCGCGGCGTCATCCGACGTTTCGGGGCGACCTTACGGCATCAGCGTGCCGGATTCAGCGCCAATGCAATGGTGGCCTGGATGGTTGATGAAGACCGTATCGAAGAAGTCGGGCAGAAAATGGCAACTTTTGATCAGGTATCTCACTGTTATCGGCGAAATCCCACCCCGGATTGGCCTTATAACCTGTATACCATGGTTCACGCCGCCAGCGAACAGGCCTGCCAGGAGACGGCACGTAAGATGTCCAGAGCCACTTCCGTTCAAGACTACACCCTGTTATTCAGCAGAGAAGAATTGAAGAAAACATCGATGGTGTATTTCCCCTCCGATGAAGAAAATTAAAACATGTTTGTCGTCCGTTGTCAGTTTTCAGTCGCATCCCTTTTCTATCCATCAACGCTTCTATTCAAGCGCTTGCACTTTTTTAGGTGCTGATTAAAATAAGGCGGGATCGCCATAAGAAAGCCCCCGATTGCTCGGCGATTGAGATATTTTTAAACGACGGACCACTAACAACTGACAACTGACAGATCCGTGAAACGAGATGTTCCCCATATTTTGCTGATCAACCCGTGGATTCATGATTTCGCCGCCTATGATTTCTGGGCCAAGCCGCTAGGGTTACTGTCCCTGGCCGGATTGCTCAAATCCCATGGCGTTCAGGTATCCTACGTTGATTGCCTCGACCGATTTCACCCGAAAGCTCCGCCCAGCGACCCTTCTGCACGGTGCGGCCGGGGGCCCTATTTAAAATCACAAATTCCCAGACCGCATGGCCTCGAGGATGTTCAACGCCGCTTTTGCCGCTACGGTATCAACCCCGATTGGCTTGAGGAAGACCTTCAGGGCATACCGGTGCCGGACATGATCCTGATGACTTCTTTAATGACGTATTGGTATACCGGTGTTAAGGAAACCATTGCCGTAGTGCGTGATATTTATCCACAGACCCCCATTATTTTAGGCGGCATTTACGCCAGCCTGTGCACCGATCATGCCCGCAAACACATTGGTGCCGATGACATTGTCGTGGGACCAGCCGAAGAAGCCGTCTTTGACAGAATTGCGCATCACACGGGATTCCGGGCGACCGCCCGCTTTGACCCACAGAATCTCGATACATATCCCTACCCTGCCTTGGATTTGCAGAACTGCATCAATTATGTGCCCCTGCTGACATCGCGTGGCTGTCCGTTTAAGTGCACCTACTGCGCTTCGCATTTTCTCCGCCCAACCCGAATGTGGCGCAGTCCAGATTCAGTCATCGAAGAAATAAAGTTCTGGCATCAGGCCCATCGAATCAGAGATTTTGTGCTGTATGATGACGCTTTTTTAGTCGATATTGAAGGACATGCATTGCCGCTTCTGCAAAAAATCATTCAGGCTCACCTCAACCTTCGTTTTCATACCCCCAATGCCGTCCATATTCGCGGCCTTAACGCCGAGACGGCACGGTTGTTGAACAGAGCCGGGTTTACAACCCTGCGCTTGGGCCTGGAAACGGCTGAATTCGACACGCGAGACGACATGGATCACAAGGTGACGCAAGCCGATTTCAAGGAAGCTGCCAGAAACTTGAAAGCAGCCGGCTTTACAAAAGACCAGGTGGGAGCCTATTTACTGATGGGATTGCCGGGGCAGGAACTTGCCGGCGTTGAGCGATCAATCCGAACAGTACAGTCAGCTGGCATAACGCCGATCCTGGCCTACTATTCACCGATACCGCACACCGCCCTGTGGGCGACTGCCCTGAGCGCATCGCGTTACGATCTGGCGGCCGATCCAATTTTTACCAACAACTCAATTCTTCCCTGCCAGTCTGAAGCATTTAACTGGGAGACTGTCAGCGCTTTAAAAGAGCTTGCTTCTGGTTCGAAGACACCATAAAGTCCCTGTGTGTTGTCGTGCTAGATTGTAAATGATACTTGGCACACTGAACGGAGAACAACATCAAGAATGAAAACACGAAATAATGGAGAGGAAAAAAATGATAGGTCTTAAAGCCGTAGATCTGAAGACACAAAAAATCGAGACCCTTGTCGTGCCCGTGTGCGTGGACAAAAAAATCCATGATGATCGAGCGACTAGCGCCGTCATCCAAAGGGCTTTAAAATTGAAAGAATTTAAGGCCGATAAAGGAGATCGGGTAACGCTCTATGATGTTAGAGAACTCGCTGCCGAACGTGTTATCTGTGTTGGACTGGGGAAGCTAAAAAAAATCGATCTCGACGTTTTACGTTCATTTTGTGGTTCCGCCGTCGACAAATGTATTCAATCTGGATTAGAAACCATCTGGATCGCTGTGCCGGTAGCTGAAAAGCTTAAAATGGATTCGCCGGATGTGGTCGAAGCCATGATGGAAGGCGCCTGTCTGGGGAATCATATATTTGACAGATACAAAAAGGAAAAGAAAAAGAAACCACTCAAACAAATTAATTTTTGTATCAAACCGCAGGCAACGGTCAAACTGAGGACAATCGCACCCAGAGTTCGCACCGTTTGTGCTGGCACGATCCTGGCGCGCGAGTGGATTAGCACGCCGTCTAACGAAAAAACACCGGAACAATTTACGCGCTCAATTGTCTCACAGGCCCGAAAATATAATATTAAAACCCGCGTGTTGCGCGTAAAAGAGCTAAAGCAACATCAATTTGGCGCTTTGCTGGCGGTGGCAGCCGGAAGCCGCAGCAAACCCAGCCTGGTGATACTAGAGCACAAACCGCCCAACGCTAAAGAAACCCTGGCGCTGGTCGGCAAAGGTGTTACGTTTGACTCCGGAGGTCTCAACATCAAGACCGGAAGCGGCATGGCCGGTATGAAAGCCGATATGTCGGGCGCCGCAGTGGTGGCTGCCACCCTCA